>CALBOV010000101.1 GCA_937896565.1 uncultured Salinisphaerales bacterium | reverse complement strand
GGGCTACGTGGAGGTGCTGGGCGCCGGGAATCTGTTCCTGGGCGTCAACGCGGTGGATTACTCCGGTTACCCGGACTGTCGGCCCGAATTCATCGATGCATTTTCCGAACTGTCGCGGCTGGCGACCAGGCAGGGTGTGGAAAGCGGGCAGGGGCTCAACATCCACGCACCGCTGATCCACCTGAGCAAGGCGGACATCATCCGCCGCGGGCTGGCGTTGGGCGTGGACTACGCCATGACGGTGTCCTGCTACCAGGCCGATGCCGCCGGTCGTGCCTGCGGACGCTGCGACTCCTGCCGGATCCGGCGCGACGGCTTCGCCCAGGCCGGCGTCGACGATCCCACGCTGTACCAGCCCGACGCGAGCGGGTAGAATGCGCCTCCGCTGGCGGGCCGCAGTGTCGTCAACCTGATGCGCCTCGTCGGCCACACCGCTTTCAAACCGCGCGGACCGGGCGCCTTGTCGCTCCGAATGGGTCGTTAGCTCAGTTGGTAGAGCATCGGGCTTTTAACTCGCTGGTCGTTGGTTCGAATCCAACACGACCCACCATACAATCTGTGACCTGGACGCCCCGCACGACGGGGCGTCTTCGTTCAGGAGGCGCGCGACGACCGTTCGGGACCGGTGATCCCTCACCGCAGCGTTCCGCTGTGTATGATCCGCTGCTGATCTCGGCAAGACCATTCCCATGTTCGGACGACGACGCAATCTCATTCGAGTCCCGCGTGACCTGTCGACGGTGACGCGCATCGACAGCGGTGCTGAAGCGGATCCGGCGTCGCTCGGCGTCGCCGAGAAGGACATTCGACGCATCTGGTCCAGCATCGAGCACCTCTACCGGGGCGGTACGCAGCCGTTCATCTCCCTGGGTCTATGGCGCAACGGCCAGTGCCTGATCAAGCGCTCCATCGGCCATGTGCGAGGCAACGCGCCGACCGACCCGGACGACGGGCGGGCCGTGGTCGGCACGCCGGACACACCGGTCTGCCTGTTCTCCGCGTCCAAGGCCGTGACCGCGGTGCTGATCCATCAGCTCGCGGAGCGGGGGCATCTGAGTCTGGAAGCGCCGATCGCCGAGTACCTGCCGGAGTTCGGCGCCCGCGGCAAACACCGCGTGACCGTGTCGGAGTTGCTGGCGCACCGGGCCGGCATTCCCCGCATCCCGATGCGCAGGCCCGATCCCGACATCCTGTTCGACTGGGATGCCGCGGTGGACCTGCTCTGCCGCGCCAAGCCGCTGCATCATGGCGGCAAGCAGGTTGCCTACCACGCGATCACAGGCGGGTTCATCCTGGGCGAGGTGGCTCGTCGCACCACCGGCCGGGAGCTACGACCGCTGCTGGACGAACTGCTGCGCACACCCCTGGGCCTGCGTTACTTCAGCTATGGCCTGGATGCGGCGCACCGCCATGAACTGGCGCAGGACACCTTCACCGGCCCGGTGCCGCCGAAGCTGATCGGCATGATCGCCAAACGCGCGCTGGGCGTACCGTTCCAGACGGTGCCGTCGATCTCCACCGACCCGCGGTTCATGGAGGCGGTGATCCCGGCGGGCAACATCGTCGCCACCGCCGACGAGATGTGCCGCTTCCTGACCATGCTGCTGCAGGACGGGGCGTGGCAGGGGACGCAAGTACTGAAGCCGGAAACCGCACAGCGCCTGCGCATGCCCGTAGGCGGCCGGCAACTCGACAAGACGCTGGTCGTTCCGGTGCGCTTCTCCGAAGGCCTGCTGCTGGGCGATTCGCCGGTCGGCCTGTACGGGCGCAACAGCAGTGCCAGCTTCGGGCACCTGGGCTTCATCAACATTCTCTGCTGGGCCGATCCGAAACGCGATCTGGCCGTCAGCCTGCTGACCAGCGGGAAACCCGCGGTGAGCTCGCATCTGCTGCAACTGGCCAGGGTGGTCACGGCGATCGACCGGTTGCCGATGGCCTGATCCGTCGGGTATCCGGCTAGCGGGTGGTGAAGAACACGGCACCGGCGAGCACCGCCAGCCACGCGAGCCCCTTGAACAAGAAGAACAGGAACCCGGCGGCCAGCAGCGGCTTCAGCCAGCGGCGCAACCGCGTTCGTGGCGGCGACTCCTGCGTGGCTTGCGGGTCCGGGGTTTCCATGGCGAGGCATCTTATCAAGGCAATCCGGCCGGCCCGGCTCCAAGAACAAAAACGCCCCGGGCTGCACACGCAGACCGGGGCGCGAACCGAAAAGGTTCAGGGAAACACCGGGTTTCCTACAGCGCTCCGAGGAAGGCGATGCCGGCGAAGGCAAAGCCGGAACATGCACCGGCCGCGCCAAGCAGTTCGGTGTAGTCCACGGTTTCCGCACTGCCGCCATCCGGCGTCAGCGTGACGGTATCGTCGCTGTTGAAGGTCACCGTCGCCGTGGAGCCGCCACTACTGATCTCGATGGTACCGCCGACGAACGGGCTGAGGCTGCCATCGGCCGACTCCATCAGAGCGTCGGTAGTCGCGATTTCCGACTGGGCGTTGGCGCAGCCGGAACCCGGAATTTCCGGGGTGATCGCAAAGCCGAACGGTCCGTCGATGTAGCTGCCGCTGGCATCGGTGAACAGCCGGAACGGCGCGTCCGTGTTGCCGAGGAAACTGTTGAACGTGCCGGAGGAGCTCACGTTCTGCCCGTTGGCGGTGGTGTCCACGTCGTAGTCGCCGTCGAAGTTGAATTGCAGACGCTGATCGTATTCGCCGGCCACCGCGTCCTCGGATTCGTCCACCCGGACGAAGAAGCCGTAGTCGATGTCCAGCACCACGGTCGTACCCTGCTGCTCGGTGTCCAGGTGATAGGTGAACCCGTAGGGCGCGCTCGTGGATTCGCCGATCGATGCGTAGAACACCGAGGCGTCGCCATCGACTACCTGACCTGCCTCGGAGCGGCCGTCGATCACGATGTAGTCGTTGGGGGTTTCGCCACCGTCGAGATTGCCCTCCAGGCGGCAGTCGTCGGCGACTTCACCGGAGACGTCGAAGGTCATCGACGTGAACGGCGAGCCGACGTCCTTGCCGGATTCGCTGACATCCATGACAGAACCGGAATCGCATTCGCCGTCTTCCACCGTCTTGCGCCGGGCGTCGACCCCGATGGTCGACCCGAGCGAGTCGATGCCGCTGATCAACTGCGCCAGGCTGCCGACCTGCGCACGCACGGTAGCCGGATCACTCAGATCCGCCGAACCGGTGACCGGGTCGCCGCCTCCGCTGTTGTCATCCTCATCATCGTCGCTGCAGGCCGCCAGCGACATCGCGACCATCACGGCCGCCGTCGTCATCATTAACTTGTTCATGAGCACACTCCCTCTCGTCAAACGCGCGTAATTGCGAGCGGGAGCGTCCCGTGTTCCGGGGGTTCGCCATACCCCCCAATCAGGGGTGTCATGCCCGCGGGTGCTGCATTTTGGTGAACCCCGTCACGTCGCGATACGAGCCTCCGGGTCGCAAGCGTCGGACGCTGCTTCGGAACTTTCGGCGGCCGGTGAGGACTGTTGTAGCAACCCATCCGATCGCCGGACGTGGGTTTCGCCCGTTGATCCGGCACGTGTTCAAGGAAGAACGCATGACAACGACGCTTCTCACCAACCGGCGTGGCCGGACTCTGTTGGGCGCGCTTGCGGCCGCCGGTCTGCTGCTGACGCAAGCGGCACCCGCCGCGCAGACGATCGGCAAGCCGCAGAGCTTCGACTACGCCTGGCTCAAGGGACACGCCCGCACGCTCGCCCAGCAGCCATACCAATCGCATGAAGGGGAAGTGCCCGAACAGCTGGAATCGCTGAGCTGGGACGATTATCAGCAGCTTCGTTACGACAAGGAGCATGCGTTGTGGCGTGACTCCGACGCGCTGTTCCGTGGCGAGCTGTTTCACCTGGGGCTTTACTTCCAGACCCCGATCACGATGTACGCGCTGGAAGACGGGCAGGCCAGGGAGCTGGCTTACGACCGTGATCTCTTTGACTACGGAAAATCCGGCGTCAACGCGCGCAAGCTCCCCAAGGACCTGGGTTTCGCCGGCTTCCGCTATCAGTTCCATACCGACTGGCAGCGCGATGTGGTCGCCTTTCTTGGCGCCAGCTATTTCCGCGCGGTTGGCGCGGAGATGCAGTACGGCATGTCGGCGCGGGGCCTGGCGGTGGACACCGCGATGCCGGACGGCGAGGAATTCCCGCTGTTCACCCATTTCTGGCTGGAAACCCCGGCGCCCGGCAGCGACACGGCCACAGTCTACGCCTTGCTCGATTCGCCCAGCGTGACGGGCGCATACCGCTTCGACATCACGCCGGGCGAGACGCTAACCATGAAAGTCGACGCCGCGATCTATCCACGCCAGCCCATCGACCGCCTCGGCGTCGCCCCGCTGACCAGCATGTACATGGTCGGCGAGAACAGCAGCCGCACGGACTGGGACTGGCGCCCGGAGATTCATGATTCCGACGGGCTGCTGATGCACACCGGCGGCGGGGAGTGGATCTGGCGTCCGCTGGCGAACCCGTCCAGTCTCCGCTTCAACGCCTATTCCGACGCCAGCCCCCGTGGTTTCGGTCTGCTGCAACGCGACCAGCAGTTCGACCACTACCAGGATGACGGCGTGTTCTACGATCGCCGGCCCGGTGTCTGGGTGGAACCGACCCATGACTGGGGCGAGGGCAGCGTCCAGCTGGTGGAGATCCCGACGCTGGACGAAACCTTCGACAATATCGTCGCGTTCTGGAACCCGGCGGAGCCGGTCGAAGCCGGGCGGGAGCTGCTGTTCAGCTATCGGCTGCACTGGGGCACGCAGCGCGTCGTCCCGCGCAACCAGGCTCGGGTGGTCGATACCTTCACCGGACTGGGCGGCGTGGTCGGGCAGCGACGCGAGTACTTCAGCCAGCGCTTTGTCGTGGACTTCGCCGGCGGGCCATTCCCGATGCTGGGCCAGGACACCACCGTCGAGCCGGTCATCACGGCGTCCTCCGGCACCGTCGAGATCACCTCCGCTCGGCCGCAGCACGCCATCGACGGCTATCGGGCGATGTTTGATGTGGTTCCTCCCGATGGATCGACCGACCCCATCAACCTCAAGCTGTATCTCGCCATCGATGGCCGCCCGGTAACCGAGACCTGGATTTATCAATGGACGCCACCGCCGGCGGACCAGCGGGATCTGCGCAATCCGGGGCACCTGTAAGTCAGCGCCTGCATCCTGATTCCCGACAACAGGTAGGGCAGGAATGATCGTCGACATTGCGGCTGCCTTCGGGCCCACGCGAAAATGACCAACCGGTTTCGTTCGCGAAGCCATGGCGCGATCAGGGAGAACAGGTGAAACGGGTTGGTTAACCGTGGTGTCGGCACGGTGCCGGATGACAACGCGCGGCTCTTGGGGTTCGCGGCTGTTTCACCCACGCGATGAAACACGATAAGCCCGGTATCAAGGATCTGGAGGATCAGCAGGCCCGCGGGCACTATCTGCTGACTTTCGATGCCACGTTGGAAGGTCCGTTTCGCCAGTACTACGTCCGCTTTATGCGTCTTCACGCAATGGCGGCGCAATACGCTGCACTGCTGTTGTGCGGTCTCGCGTTGTTCATCGAGTTCGCTTTCCTGCGATCACCATCGGAAGTGCAGCAGGTGTTCTTGATTGTGTTCGCCGCCGTCGTTCCCGTGGGGGTGATCATCGGTGGAGGCTACCTGCGCCTCGACCCCTCGGCACGGTGGTTGCCCGGCCTCTCGGTGGGTCTGATGATCTGCGCGTTTCTTGCGGTCTACTGGCTGGAAACAGTCTACACGCGCCACGGAATCACCTACGGCTACCAAACGCTAACCTTCGTACTGATCTTCAATTTTTTGCTGCTCGGACTCCGCTTTTACCAAGCACAGGCCCTCGCGTTGATCGGGCTAACGGGATTGATCACCACATACTGGTTCTTGGAGGTGTCACCGCGCGACATCGCGCTAAAGACCTACAACTACCTCGGGGTTGGAGCGTTGGCGAGCACGGCCGGCTACCTGCAGGAATACATCGTCCGCACCAATTTTCTCGACCGCGGCATCCGTCGCCACCAGGCGCTACACGACGGCCTGACCGGACTGCTCAACCGGCACGGGCTGGACATCCACGCCGACAGAAGCTGGCGACATGCCCGGCGGAAAAATACGTCGGTCGCCGTCGCGGTCTTCGACATCGACTGGTTCAAGGACTACAACGACGAGCTTGGTCATCCGGCGGGGGACGCCTGCCTGTCACGTGTCGGCGCCTGTTTGCTGCAATACACGCGCCGCCCGCTGGACAGTGCCGCGCGGCTGGGCGGCGAGGAGTTCGCCGTGGTCTGGGAGGATGTGGACGAACAGGCCGCGATGACGCTCGCCGAGCGCGTCCGCGCCGCAGTGGAGTCGCTGGCGATCAGGCATCCGTCGCCGCATGCCGATCACGTCACCGTCAGCGGCGGGGTGATCGCCGTCAGTCCGTCCAGCGGATTGTCGCTGAACACGGCGATTCTTGCCGCGGATGCCGCGCTCTACGAGGCCAAGCGCAAGGGGCGCAACCGGGTCGAGCTCGCCCGGGATTTCAGCGTGGAAAGGCCGCTAGCCGGCGGCGACTGATTCCTCGGCTTCCGCGGCAGCCATCGCCTGGGCGCCGAAGATGATCATCCGGATCATCGTGACCATCTGATCGGCGATCACCTCGCGCTGCTCGGGACCTGCCTCGACGGCCGATCCGCCGAGGGCGAACACGAGCCGGGTGATTGCCTTGGCGGCCAGTGCCGGTTGCGTCAGTTGCTGGCCGCGCTCCCGCGTCAGCCTGACGAGGTCATCACGAAGTTCGTCCTCGAAGTAACGCAGTTCGCGGTCCACCGCCTGCTTGTAGGAATCCGAACCGACGGTGCCTTCGCACAGCAGCACGTGCAGCAATCGGGCATCGGATGCCAGCTGGTCCATGAAAACCGTCACGGACGGCCGCGTGACCTCCTGGGTGGCGGACACCTGCAGGCGGGCTTCACGGATGATTCGGCGCAGGCTTTGCCCGGCCATGTCGATCAGCGCGACGGCAAGTTCGTCCATGTCGCGGAAGTGACGGTAGAAGCTGTTCGGCGCGATGCCGGCTTCCCGCGTGACCTCGCGCAGGCTTAGCGTCGACACGCTGCGATGGGGTCCGACCAGCCGCAGCGCGGCGTCGATGATGTCCTGGCGGGTGATCAAGGCCTTGCGCGTGGTCGCTGCCTGAGCGTCCGACGATTGTACAGCGCGGGCAGGGTGCATCAGCGGGTTCCGGTTCCGGTCAATAAGCGCATTATACAGGCGTATAGACATGCGTATATACACTTGTATAATCCGCTCATCCGCAACCAACCGGTGATCCATCGATCATGACGAGTCTGACCACGAAACCCGCCGACAGCGCCACCCGAAGCGAACGCGAATCCCTGCGGCCGTCGATCATCCCGTTCATCGGACTTCACATCGCCTGTCTCGGCATCTTGTGGACGGGTTTCACTGTCGAGTCGGTGGTGCTCTGCGCCATCCTGTACGTGATTCGCGTATTCGGGATCACCGCGGGCTACCACCGTCTGCTGGCGCATCGCAGCTTCAAGGCCGGTCGCGTCACGCAGTTCCTGATCGTCCTGGCGGGGTCGATGTCGCTGCAGCGCGGTCCGCTGTGGTGGGCGGCCAAGCATCGCGAACACCACCGTGACTCGGATACGCCGGCCGACGCCCATTCTCCTCGCCACTACGGCTTCTGGGGCGCGCACATGGGCTGGATCTTCCGCCCCCGGCACAAGGCGGACATGAACCTGATCCGCGATTTCGCCCAATACCCGGAGCTGCGCTGGCTGGAGAAGAACCAGTATCTGCCCGGCATGGCCCTCGGCCTGGGCTGTTATCTGCTCGGCGGCTGGGACGCGCTGTTCGTCGGCTTCTGCCTCAGCACGGTGCTGGTGTACCACGTCACCTTCATGATCAATTCGCTGGCTCACGTGTTCGGACGCCAGCGCTTCCTGACCGGTGACGACTCCCGCAACAACGCGGTACTCGCCGTGCTGGCGATGGGCGAGGGCTGGCACAACAACCATCACTACTACCCGAGCACCGCTCGTGCCGGCTTCCGCTGGTATGAAATCGACATGACCTACTACGTGCTCTGGGTGCTGTCGAAGTTCGGCCTGGTCTGGGATCTGCGCCAGCCGCCGCAATCGGTACTGCGCGGCACCAAGGCGCCGACGGCGCGAATCATCGATCAGACCGCTGGCCATCTGGCCTCCGCATTCTGCGTGGACGAGCTGAGCCAGCGTATCCGTACCGCCTGGGCGGACAGCCATCACATGGATGAGGTGAAGGCACGGGCCCGCCAGGCGCGAGACAGCGTCGAGGCCTATCTCGCCGACATCGAGCTGCCGCACCTGCCCACGCTGGATCAGTTGCGCACGCTGGCACGCCGCAAGTTCGCCAACGTGCCGGCGCTGGAAGACGTGGTCCAGCGTGCGCATGCACGTCTGGTCACCGCGGTCAGCGAGCGGCTGGCAAGCGATCTGGCGCCGCAGACGGCCTGATCCGGCAACCGGTTCCGCTCGACGGCCGAGCCTGGTGCTCGGCCGTTTTGTATTCGGGTGCGATACTGGGAGCCTCTCCGAACCACGCGAGCCCCGTCCACCCAGACGGCGCCATGCATGCCCGAACCCTCCGCGAACGCCCACTATGATGTCATCGTCCTCGGTGGCGGAGCCGCGGGGCTGATGTGCGCGATCACGGCCGGTGAGCGTGGGCGGCGCGTGCTGGTGGTCGAGCACGCCAACCGGGTCGGCAAGAAGATCCTGATGTCGGGTGGCGGCCGCTGCAATTTCACGCATCTGGCGACCACGCCGACGCGATTCCTTTCGACCAACCCGCATTTCTGCAAATCCGCATTGGCGCGATACACGCCCTGGGACTTTCTCGCCCGCGTCGACCGACACGGCATCCCCTGGCACGAGAAAACCCCCGGTCAACTGTTCTGTGATCGCTCATCCAAGGACATCGTCGCGATGCTCGTTGCCGATGCCCAGGCCGCTGGTGTCAACATCCTGACCGACTGCTCGGTGCACGACGTCACTCGTGACACGGGGTTCAGCATCGAGACGTCGCGGGGCCGTTTCCGGTCCGAGCGTCTGGTCATCGCCACCGGAGGACTGTCCATACCGAAGATGGGCGCCACGGATTTCGGCCACAGGCTCGCCGGTCGCTTCGGCCTGCCGGTACTACCGCTGCGCGCCGGTCTGGTGCCGTTCACGCTGCATCCGCCGGTGCTTGCGCTGTGGTCGGAGCTGGCGGGTATTTCCGCCCGGGTAACGGTGTCGGTGGATGCCGATGATTCGGTCGACAGACCGGCATTCACCGAGCAGATGCTGGTCACGCACCGCGGGTTCAGCGGGCCGGCCATGCTGCAGCTGTCTTCATACTGGCCGGACGGCGCGCCTATCCGTGTCAACTGGATGCCGGACGAGCCACCGCGGGCATGGCTTGAGCGCCAGCGCCGGGACCATCCGCGCAAAAGCCTGCGCAACGCGCTGTCCGACACGTTCAGCCAGCGCCTGGCGGACCGACTGTGCGCGAACTGGGCGGGCGAGGGCGTGGGCACGACCGTGCCAGTCGCGGAGCTGACCAGACCGCAGATGGACCAGATCGAGGACGATCTTCAGACCATGCGCTTTCATCCGTCGGGCACGGAAGGCTATCGGACGGCCGAGGTCACGCTGGGCGGCGTGGATACGCGGGCTTTGTCGTCACGGACCATGGAAACCCGCGATGTGCCCGGCCTGTTCTTCATCGGCGAAGTGGTGGATGTCACCGGCTGGCTGGGTGGCTACAACTTCCAGTGGGCCTGGGCCTCCGGTTGGGCCGCGGGACAGGTGGCATGAGCGGCGGGATGCTGGTTCTGATGATCGCCTGGATGGCGGGTCTCACCGCGGTGGTGGGCGGCACCATCGCCTGGCTGGAAGGCAGCGACGAAACGCCCGGCAAGCGGGTGCTGGTGCATGCCGTGATCGCCTTCGGCGGTGGCACGCTGCTGGCGGCGGTGTCGTTCGCGCTGGTGCCCGAAGCGGCGAAGACGCTGGAGCCATTGCTGCTGACGGTACTGTTCCTGGCCGGCGCCGTGGTGTTCATGGTGCTGGACGTCGCGCTCGCGCGCGCCGGCGGTTCCCGTGCCCAGTTTCTGGCCATGATGATGGATTTCGCCCCGGAATCGCTGTCGCTGGGCGCCGTGTTCATCGGCAACCACAAGCTCGGTTATCTGCTCGCAGGACTGATCGGAATCCAGAACCTGCCGGAAGGGTTCAACGCGTTTCGCGAGATGGTCGCGAGCGGCCGGCGGCCGCGCTCGGTGCTGCTCGTGCTGGCCGTCGCCAGCCTGACCGGACCGGCGGCCGCGTGGCTTGGCTACACGTTTCTCCAGGACAGCAAGGCCATCACGGCTTCCGTAATGGCCTTCGCCAGCGGCGGCATCGTCTATCTGATCTTCCAGGACATCGCGCCGCAGGCCAGCATGCGCCGTCATCCGCTCACGTCGATGGGCGCCGTACTGGGGTTCCTGCTCGGTCTGCTCGGCAACGTCCTGCTGATCGGTTGACCGAGCGCTATTTGCGCGCCCGCAGCCGGCCCACGTCGATCATCCAGGCGAACATGTCCTGAATCGATTCTTCCAGCGGGCGGAAGCTCATGCCCAGCTCGCTGACGACCTTCGTGTGATCGGCCTTGAGGTCGTAGCCAATGTTGCGGCTGACGAACTTGCGTGACAGTCCCTGCGTGGGGCCGACGAGCCAGACGAGGAACTTGGGCAGCGTTCGCGTGGGGAGCGGGTAATTCGAGAACCGGCCTCGCAGCGCGGCCGCCAGCCCCAGCAGGCTGGTGTTCCACGCGCTGACGATGTTGCGACCGTGCGCGGCCGGCGTGAACCCGGCCCGGTAATGCGCCTCCGCCAGATCCCGCACATCGATGACCCCGAGCCCCAGGTGCGGCGCGCCCGGCTTCATGCTGCCGTCGCCGAGCTGCTTGACGATGGCGAAGCTCTCGGATGTCGCCTTCGGGTTGATCGCCGGGCCAATGACCAGCGACGGATTGACCACGACCAGGTCCCATCGATCCTGCGCGTCGGCCATCTCCCAGGCGGCCTGTTCGGCCAGGGTCTTGGAGTACTGGTAGGGGTTGTGCTCCAGCGACGAGCTGGTGTTCCAGTGCGCCTCGGTCAGGGTCTTGCCGGGCTTGTCCTCACAGTCGATGTTGTCACCGTAAATCGCGGCGCAACTGCTCGTCAGGACAACGCGCTTGATCGTATCCGTCCGGCTGGCGGTTTCGAGCACGTTGCGCGTGCCGCGCAGGGCAGGTTCCACCAACTCGGCCTGCGGGTCGCGGGTCTGCATCGTGAACGGCGAAGCCGTGTGGAAGATCAGTTCGCAACCGGCCGCGGCCGCATCGTAGGCGCCATCGCTCAGCAGGTCCGCCTGAAACAGCTTGAGCGTGCCCGGCAGAGTTCCGGCGACATCGACCAGCGGGCCGACCTTGTCGGTGTTGTCGGGATCGCGAACGGCCGCATGCACGGTATGTCCTTCGCTGAGCAGCTTGTGAACCAGCCAGCTGGCGACGTAGCCGTTGGCGCCGGTGACCATCACCGGTGCTTCGGGGTTGATTTCGGTCACGGATCATCTCCCTTGTGGTGGACGCGGCCCTGTATGCCAGACCGACTTGGCGAGGCGGTGACAGCGGGTCGGATATCAGCCGTTCGTCGGGCCGAACGCCCCTCGCAAACACCGGCCCTTCGAGCTGCACTGTCGGCAATGGTAGTTCAAACACTTCATGGCTGGCTCGCGGCGACGAGGGGCGCCACCGCCTCGGTGACTCAGAATTTCGGGAACCGGCCGATAACCACGTGACGCGCCGATGCGGACGCTGGAAACCAATGGACGGAACGTCGACCACATACGAAGCCATCCTCGAAAACACCCAGGCAGAGGACGGGGAACTCACGCACCCCGGCCCGCCGGCGGAACGACACCCGGATGATTCCCTGGCGCGATTGATCCAGGCCAGTTCGACAGTCGCGCCCGATGAGACGGCCGAGGCGGTGCTGGACCGCATCCGCGAGTGGAAAGAGTTACCCGACATTCCGGTCATCGAGGGCGACAAGCCGCTGGGCTCGGTCAACCGCGTCAATCTTCTGGACCGGTTTTCCGGTCGCTATACCCGCGAATTGCACGGGCGCCGTCCGATTCGCGATTTTCTGGACAATCTGGCGCCCGTGTTCGAGCTGGACACCAGCGTCGAGGAAGCCTGCCGGCACCTGTCCTCCAGAACCGAGGATGTACTGCCGTCCTGCGCGATTCTTGTCGAGGACGGCTGCTACCGCGGCGTGGTGCCGACACGCGTCCTGATGCGACGGCTCAGCGAAGCACAGATCCGTGCGGCGCAGTACAGCAACCCGCTGACGCTGCTGCCAGGCAATGTCCCGACCGTGGAGCTGATCCAGGAGCTGCTGGATGCCGGCACCGAGTTTCGGGTCGCCTACTGCGACCTGAACAACTTCAAGCCGTTCAACGACGTCTACGGCTACGCCATCGGCGATGACGCACTGCGTCTCGTCGCCCGGATTCTGGTGGAGGAAGTCGATCCCGGGCTGGACTACATCGGCCATATCGGAGGCGATGACTTCGTGCTGGTCAGTCGGTCACCGGATTTCGAGGCCACCGTGCGCCGGATCGCCAGCAGCTTCAGCCGACGTGTGCGCAAGCTCTACAAGCCATCTCACGTCGACATGGACGGCATTCTCGCGGTGGACCGGGCGGGCAAGGAAACGATCTTCCCGCTGATGCGGCTGGCGATCGGGGTCGTCAAGCCGGACCCGGCGCTATGCGATTCGCATCACGATGTCGCCACGATGGCGGCGGACGCCAAGCATCACGCCAAGATGAGCGCGCCGGAATACCTGTTCTTCTGCCGGCGCGGCTCCGCACGCGGCGTGGTGGAAGTGGAGGGCGGCGGCGCGACCGACGAGCAGTTGCAGCTCTACAAGATGTAGGTGCGACTCAGCGTGAACGCCGGTCAATCCGTTCGTGTATCCAGCCGGCCAATTCGCCCCAGGCCTTCTCGATCGCGTCCTTGATCTCCTCCCAGGCTTCGGCACTGGCTTCGCGGAGGTCCGACAGCTTGTGTTCCGTCGACGCGAGGTGCTCCTCGAGGCGATCGACCTCGGCGTGCTGCAACTGCTCCAGCGCCGCCCGACGTTCGGCCTTGAGGTCGGTCAGCACCTGCTTCGCCCGGTCGATGCGGGTTTCGAGTTCCTGGATGTACTGGGTCTGATTCATGGGCCGTTACCTGAATGCGAAGACCATCAGGCCCGGAAGCAGAAAGAACACGCCGACGATGTAACTCAGGGCCACGGACTTGCGTTCACTGGCAACCCCGGCCAGGGTCTCGGAACACCAGATCGGAAAGTCCGTGATGCGTGTGGCCTTGAGCCACATCGGGATCAGGTAGATCACCAGAACGCCGGTGACGTTGTAGATCAGATGCACCAGCGCGATCTGCAACGCCGCGCCAGCCATGTCGCCAGAAACCGCGGTCGCGGCAAGCAGGGCGGTCACGCAGGTTCCGATGTTGGCACCCAGCGTGAACGGGTAGATGTCCCGCGTGTTGAACACACCGGAGCCGGCCAGCGGCACCATCAGGCTGGTCGTGGTCGATGAGGACTGGACCAGCACCGTCACCAGCGTGCCGGACCCGATACCCGACAGCGGTCCGCTGCCGATGGCGGCATGGAGGATGTTCTTGGCCCGACCCACCAGCACCGAGCGCAGCAGTTTGCCGACGCGGATCACCGCGACCAGGATCAGCACGATACCCACGATGACCATGATGATGCCGGTCACCATGTCGTCCAGACCCATGCCGTGCAGTCCACCCTTGACTAGGTCCACGCCCGGCTTGGTCAGGGGCTTCATGAAGTTCAGTCCCTTGATCGAAAGATCGGCATCACCGGCGAACAGGCTGACCAGCGCGCCAGCCGACTTTTCGAGGAAACCGGTCATGATCTCCAGCGGCAGGAACACCAGGACGCTGAACAGGTTGAAGAAATCATGCACGGTGGCGGCCGAGAACGCCTGCCGGAACTCGCGCTTGTCACGGACATGACCGAGACTGACGATCGTGTTGGTGATGGTGGTGCCGATGTTGGCGCCCATCACCATGGGAATTGCGATCGACACGGGCATCCCGCCCGCGACCAGGCCGACAATGATCGAGGTGACGGTGGACGAGCTCTGGATCAGCGCCGTGGCCAGCGAGCCGATGATCAGCCCCAGGAAGGGGTTGGTGGCGAACGCGAACAGCGTTTCGGCGTCGTCCTTTGCCGCGGTCTTGAACCCGGTGCCGATCATCGCCACGGCGACGAGCAACAGGTAGATGAACCCGACGATCGCCACCCAGGTCAGCAGATTGGAGCGACCCCGCGGTATTTCGCCGGTCGTATTCACAGCATCCGTCATAAAAGCCCCTTGCCCGCGCGCGGATTCTAACCCCGATGCGGCCGCTCGCCGCACAGAATCCGATCGTGAGCGCCGGAGGCTAGACGCGTTTCATGGCGAATTCGTGACGGCGCGGCCTTTCCGGGCCGACGGAGCAAGTCATGAATGATCGGCGTGTTGTGCTGGTCGGCGCCGGTCACGCGCATTTGCATGTCATCCGTCATGCGGCCCGTTTTCGGGACATCGGCGCGACGCTGACCGTGATCGCCCCGCGCGCGTTCCGGTATTCCGGTTTGGCGACCAGTGTGCTGGGCGGCCGCCACGCGCCGGAACAGGACACGCTGGACATCGCCGCGTTTTGCGATGCACAGGGCGCAGAATTCGTCGAAGGCGAGGTCGCGGCCGTCGATACGGATGCGCGGGTGGTGCGACTGGTGAGCGGCGAATCCCGGACGTTCGACTGGCTGTCGCTGAACACCGGCAGCCGCATCGATCAGGCTGACGGTGCGGAGGCGAACCTGTATCCGGTCAAGCCGCTGGACGCGCTGTGGGCGCTGCGGGAGCGGCTGGAATCCACCGCGATGTCCGCGCCGTCGTCCATCACCATCGTCGGCGGAGGGGCCACGGGCTGTGAGGTTGCGGCGAACCTGACAACGTTGACACGACGGCTGAATCGAAACGCGACGTTGTCGCTGGTCCATGCCGGCGAACGTCTGCTGCCGGGTCACGCACCCGGTGCCGCTCGGTTCCTGCGACGCTGGCTGGAGGAGCGGGGCTGCGCGGTGCGTCTCGGTGAGCGCCTCGATGCCGCCGACGCGCGTCAGACGAAGGATGCGCTGGTGGTGCTCGCAACCGGCCTGCGCGCCAACCTGGTCGACGTTCACCCGCGACCACCGGTCGACCCGGAGCAGGGCTGGGCGGTCAACGACCATCTGCAATCGCAGGCCACGTCGCGGCTGTTCGCGGCCGGGGACTGCGCCTGGCTAGTGTCGCGGCCGCTGCCCAAGCTCGGCGTGTACGGCGTGCGCCAGGGGCCGGTGCTGCTGGACAATCTGCTGGCGAGTTGCACCAGTGGGCCGTTGCGGCTGTTCCGGCCCCAACGCCGCGCCCTGAGCATCCTGAACCTCGGCGGAGAAACCGGTCTGGCGCTTTACGGGTCGGCCTGGTTTCGTGGCCGCTGGGTGCTGGCCTGGAAGCACTGGCTGGACCGGCGCTTCCTCCGCAGGCACCGCAGCGGCTGAACGAGGCAAGGGAAGCACTGATTGATTCACACCACCAAGACGGAGCCGGTTTTCCCGCAAGCC
>CALBOV010000100.1 GCA_937896565.1 uncultured Salinisphaerales bacterium | reverse complement strand
CGGCGCGAAGATGTCGACACAGGTTCCGTGGTTGGAGAAGCTGGACTCGTCGTCGGCGGAGTCCGTCGATCCGACCGTGAACGCGTTGACCGCCGCTGCCGGCGAATGGCCGCAGGCATCGGCGTTGTCGTTGCCCGCCGCGACCACGGGCAGGATGCCCGCGTCGAACAGCGCGTTCGCGGCGGCATCAACCGCTGCATTGGAACCGCCGCCGAGGCTCATGTTGACGACGGCAGGTCGCTCGGCGTTCTCGGCGACCCATTCCATCCCGGCGATGATGCCGGAGAAGGCGCCGCTTCCCGCGCAACCCAGAACGCGGATCGGGTGCACCGTCGCCTGCTTGGCGACTCCATAGGTGGTGCCGACTGCGGTTCCGGAGACATGCGTTCCGTGGCCGTTGCAGTCCTGCCAGGCGTCCGGATCCGGCTGGTAGCCGAGCAGTTCCCAGATTCCCGCGAGACTGAGTATGAGCAGGGAGTCGAGCCCGATGGGACCGTCGTTCACGAAGTTGCGGCCAGCACCCACGCGCCCCGCGAACTCCACGTGGTCGGGGTTGATCCCTGTGTCGAGCACATAGACATGCACCCCGGCGCCCGCGCTGTCCGGATAGCTGTATTCACCATCCATCGGCAGTGACAGCTCGTCGATGCGATCCAGCCCATAGATAGGGGAGGCCTGGGTTGCCGAGACCGAGACCAGCTCGTCCGGGGTAATGGAGGCGACCAGCGGCATGCGTTCCAGCGCCGCGACCTGCTCGTCCGTCAGTACGGCCGCGAATCCTTTCAGCACGGTGTCGTAGGTGTGGTAGGCCGGGTCCGCTCCGATCAGCGACAGCGTCGACTCCACGATCTGCCCCACCAGCTGGAGGCCGAGAATGCCCTCGTTCAGCTGGACGATATACGGCTTGGGACCGGTGTCCTGAAGGCTGTCCACCACCGAAGTGCTGTCGACCGGCGCCTCCAGCGACTCGGGCGATTCACTGCATGCGGCCAACATGGCGGTCGCCATGCCCAGGATCAATCCGTTGCGTCCAATGGCCGACAATCTCTGTCGGAACCGATTCGTAACCTGGTTGCTCATTGCGTGTCCTTTCTGCGTTGTCCACCCCAGCAAGAACGGACGCTAACAGAAGATCATCCCGCAAAGTGGCCGGATCAGGACATTGTCATCATGAAGCCACCCGTGCCTGGGCCTGACGTCGCTCAGGCGGCTTTGGACGCTCTCAGGTATTTGTGTACATCGACGGCGTCGGCCTGATCGGTCGGGAGGAATCGTCGGGCATAGTCCAGGTACACGCCGGACGAGAGAAACAGTTCGAAGACATCCGCGTCGACGTGATCGTCCTCCACCATCTTGTGGAGGATGTCGATGGCCACGCTGACCGGCTTGGCCTTCTTGTAGGGGCGGTCGGCGGCGGTGAGCGCCTCGAAGACATCGGCCAGCACCATGATGCGCTCGGGGACCGACAACTCGTCGCGGTTCAGGCGTCTGGGATAGCCGGTGCCCTTCATGGTCTCATGGTGCGTCGAGGCGTAGCGCGGCACTCGCGCCAGCTCGTCGGGCAACGGCAACTCGTCCAGCATGCGGATGGTCGCGATGATGTGCTCGTTGATCTTGTAACGTTCTTCCGGTGTCAGCGTGCCGCGCGCAATGAGCAGGTTGTGGACTTCGCCGTGGTCATAAAGCCATTCTGGAATGTCCATCCTGATTCCCAGCCTGGGGTCGAAGTCCGTGGAGTGGTGGCGCGGAATCCGATGCTCCGGGCGGTCGATCAGGATCGGTTCGCTGACCGGCAGCGCGGGCTCGTTGCCGATCAGACGGTTCTCCTCCAGTGGCGACAGACCGATGCGATTGGACAGGTGCCGAGTCCACCGCCTCTTGGCGATACGCAGCAGGCGCTTCTTGTGTTCGTCGGTCAGGAACTCACCACCGACATTCATGCGCGCGACAAAGGCGAAATCGTCCTTGATCGCAGCCTGTTCGGTGTCCCGAGCTTCGCGTAGCGCCGGTTCGTCGTCGGGGTTTTCGACGCGGCGTTGCCAGTACCGAAGTTCGGCGTCGCGCAGCAAGACCTCGAAGCGGGTCCGGATTTCGTGAATGCGGTTGTAGATCGTCTCCAGCTTGGAGCCCTTGTCGACCACGTGCTCCGGCGTGGTGATCTTGCCGCAATCATGCAGCCATGCCGCCACCCTGAACTCGCGCCAGGCCTCGTCGGAGCCGAATGCAAAGTCGCGGAATGCCGGTGCCCGGGAGGCTTCGGCCCGTTCGGCCAGCATCATCGCCAGCTCGGGCACACGCTCGCAGTGACCGGCCGTGTACGGCGACTTGTCGTCGATCGCCTGGCCGATCAGCCGGATGAAGGAATCCATCAGGTCCTGCTGTGCCTGTTCGTGCTGGTGAATCGATCCGGCCATGTCGTAAATGGAGCGGGAGAGCCGATCGATTTCCGCGATGCGGCTGAACCGGCGACGCACGCTCTTGAAGTCGCGGGCGCGAATCTTGTCGTTTTCCTCTTCGAGCTGACGAATCGCGTCGACCACGGGCGACCCCAGCAGCCAGGCGAGCGGGATGAGCAGCAACAGGAAGCCCAGGCTCGCGGCGATGGACAGCCGCACCCGGTGCATCGCCGGCGCGAGTACGGCGCGGTGCGGCACCACGGCGGCGAAGTAGTCCTGCCCGACGCGGGTCAGGTAGATGAAGCGTTTTTCGCCCCCGAGCTTGACCGCATGCAGCTTGTCCAGGGCGCCCGCCTGACGAGGCAGGCGAAGCAGCTCCGCGTAGGGCACGGCGCCACCCTCACGGCTGACTGCGGCTGTTCCCGTCAGCCAGCGCTCATCCAGTGTCTGCAACAACGCGGGGGGCAGCGCCGCGATCGCCTTGTCGAAGAGATCACGCAGGGCGACGTTGTTCTCCGAGAATACCAGGCGCAGGTCGCTGGGCGGCGTGAGTCCGCCGAACTGCAGGTTGTCGTGGTACTTGACGTCGTCGATGAAGTACTGCGCCGCGATGTATTTCAGGACGGCCGTGTTATCCAGCCCCGCGTCGGCCCGGCCATCGAGAACGGCCGTGAACAGCTCACGGGCGTTGCCGACCTCAATGATGTCCTGCGCGGGAAATTGCGCGGCGACGAACCGGGTAATCGACCAGCCGCCGGGGATCGCGAGCCGTTGTCCGGCGAGCTCGCGGATGTCCCGGATCGCGGGTTGGCCCGGCCGCGTGATCAGCGAATAGGGCAGGGTCGCGAAGGGTTGGGTGAACAGGCCATACGCCTCGGTCGCCGGAGACCGATAAACCGGTTGCAGCACATCGATGTCACCCTGTCGGAACAGCTCCACCAGTCGCGACCAGCTGTGTCCGTTCGCAAAGCGCAGTTCGATCCCGGTGACGGCGGAGAGCACGTGCAGGATATCGACGCTGTAGCCCGCCGGTTCGCCTTCGGCGGCAAAGTCCACGGGAGGCCAGTCAAGTTCGTTGGTCACCGTCAGACGCGGATGCGCCCGGATCAGGGCTTGTTCCTCTGGTGTCCACGAGACCCTGGGCAACGGGGTGGGCATTGTGGGTGTCCGTCGGCGGTGGTTTGACGCGACCAGCTCACCGGTGGGCTGGTAGAGGAACACGTCACCGTCGCCGGTCATCTGCTCGACCAGACTGTCGGACAGCGTGGCTCCGGCGACCAGCGCGGCGATGACGGTCGCGCTGTCCGGCAGTCGCAGGGCGTAGGCCCTCCCCGAGATCATCAGGTCGGTCAGCAGATGCGGGGGCGTTGCGGTGACGACGGCTTCGGATGCGTGGTTTCGCCAGGGCAGCAGGCTGGACGGAGGTGCCGCCGCAGGTGCCGTCGTACGGCGGGTTTCCCCCGCGTCATCGAGATAGGCATCGCGAGCGCCCCTGACGTCGTGGCGGCGAACGAACCAGGCCTCGTCAGGTCGGGCTTTCAGCGTGTCACGCAGCACGCTGGCGCTGTCCAGACGCACCACGGTGACCCGTTCTCCGCTGTCAAAGGCGGCGGTCAGGCCGGACACCAGCGGCTCGGATTTCAGCAGCGCGATCAGCAGGCTCGGGATGTCGTCATCCGCCGCACCGCTGGCGGTGAGGTGTCGCAACTGCGCGGCCAGCAGACGCACGGTCTGAGTGGCATCGGCTTCGGCGTCCGCGAGCAGACGACCGATCTCGGCGGCATTGGCCTGAAACTGCGCCCGCGCCGTGTCCCGCGCCATCCCGGTCGCGAACAGATATTGCAGACCGAGTGCGACTCCGGCCGTGAGCGCCGTTGCCATCAGCAGGATGGATATCACCGTCACCCGGACTGGCACGCGCAGGCGACGGTAACGGCTGTTCAAGTTGGTTTTCCCCGATTCTTGGTGTAAATCCCCGGTCTGCTTCTGGCGCAGAGGTTCCCTTCGCCGCGATATCGATGACCTGACGGTCCTCGCATGTGCTCGGCGTTGATTTGATTAGACCCCAAGGTGACGGGGGGCGGCAACGCCAAGCTGCGTGTTTAGCTCATTTCAGGCCGGTTGGCAGGCCGAGCGAGGATTATTCCCGGCGAGTGTTCCGGGTTGCCGTGGTAAGGAGTTGGGCAACGTTTCCGGGAACTAGTACTTCCGAAGCAGTCCGCTATTTATTGCGATGAAGCTAAACCGCGTAGCAATCCAGCACGGAACTATCTCATTGCTGCTTGTTGTTCGGCCGCCAACAGATACTCCTCGGTGCGGTCGGTGGTTGCGATTTGACGGAGCCAGCGGGCTCGTAGCGTCTTTGTATCGTTTCCGGTGCAGTAGCTGGCGTTGAAAATGGTGAGGGCGCCAGTTGCATCGGAGTCGGGCCTTTCCGTCATGGGGTGTAAAATTGAGAATGCCGTGTCGCTCGAAATCAACGGCGCGAAGATCGATAAGCCAGCTGTTGGGAGCAATTGTCATTGATCGGTCTGGGGTCACCGGCCAGCATCGGCGCTCATTCAACAAGGCAGGTGTGGCGTTATGATTTGGCCATATAAGTGCGTTTAATTCCGTCCTGCCCCGCGGCTTGGCGTTCTTCTCGAGTTATGTCTATTCATGAGAAATTTACTGATTGGCGGTGTTGGACTGTTGTTGAGCGCTTGTGCTTCCAATCCCCCAGAGCCGCTTCAACCTCCCGCCGGTGTGCAAGCCGAACAATGGCCTGCTGTGTCCATCTTTCGCACGCGGCCGAGCGAGGAAGTGGTGGAGCTCTGCGAAGAAAGGGATGGGGAGATCTTTTTCGACTGTATCCGGCACGATGTTGACCTGACCCATTACCGGTCTGCCCTCGAGTCCGCGGGGAGCTTTCAGGCTGTGGAGGTCGCGAATCGTGACGTCCCGTACTCGGTCTCCATCTCCGTCGTGCGGCTTCAGGAATCGGACATGAAGGACATGGCCAACGCTATCCTAGCTGGAGGCACGCTGCTGTTGATCCCGTTCCGGGAGACCGCTGATTCGGTGGCCGATGTGGTGGTCGCATGGAATGGCTTGGAACTCGCGCGATACCAATATGATGTCGAATATGCCCGTTCGGGCGGCCTGCTGACTGGGCCAGGGTTCAAGAAGGCGGACATGCGAGTCGCCAACGACGTGATGTCCCGGTTGCTGGTCGACGCGAGCGATGACGGCGTCTTCGAACCTGAGTTCGTGGGCAGGACGCTGAAGGCGAGCGACTACTCGGCGGAGTGGCATCCGCCGGAACGGATCGGTTCGTTCGCGCGGACCGAACTGGTGATCTTCCCGCATCCGTTCGACGGTGCGTCCTATTCCTATGAGCATCCCACGTTCGCCGACGTGACGCTCGACCTGTTTGCGTACCCGATCCGGGAAACCGACTGGGCTGATGCGTCCTCCATTCTTGCCGACGAGGCCGAACGCGTCCGCAAGATCATCACGTTGATCGCCCGGGAAGCCGATTGGCCGCTGCCGACGTTTCAGCCCGATCAGATCAGCAGCGTCGACGGGCGCGACGTGCTCTGTTTCGATGCGATGGTCAGCGTGACCGAGCAGGACCAGGCGTCGTCAGTGACCTGCCTGTCGATCGCCGAGGACAAGTTCGTCAAGCTGCGAATGACTGGGTCGCAACTGGTCAGCCACGATGAACTCGCGCAGGCCCTGGCCAATACCCGCGTACCCGGCGAATCCATCTTCATGGCGAAGGTGCGGCTGGAGTCGGATTAAACTTCGACGCCCTCCCGGGCGGCGGATCGTGACACCCGCTCGGAATGGGCGGGGCGGGCGGACCGGGTTTAACCTGCGGTCTGATCCGACATCCGGTTCTGACCGGTTTCATCTCTGTTCTCATCATGGCGAGTCCCAGCAGACCCAGGCGAAATGCTCGGGCGCGGCCAGGCCGGCCGGGCACCGGTCAGTTGATCGCGTTCAACAAGCCCTTCGGAGTGCTGAGTCAGTTCTCTGATGCGGACGGCCGCCAGACGTTGAAAGACCACATCGACTTGCGTGATGTGTATCCAGCAGGGCGGCTGGACAAGGACAGCGAGGGGTTATTGCTGCTCACGAATGATGGGCGCCTGCAGGCCCGTATCGCCGATCCGGCGCACAAGCTGGCGAAGACCTACTGGGTGCAGGTGGAGGGTGAGCCCTCGGACGATCAGCTCGCCCGGTTGGCTGCCGGCCCCGATCTGAAGGATGGGCCGACCCGACCCGCGACCGTTGCGCGGATTGATGAGCCCGAACTCTGGCCGCGGAATCCGCCGGTTCGATTCCGCAAGTCCATCCCCACTACCTGGCTGGCGCTGACCATCCGGGAGGGCCGCAATCGTCAGGTGCGAAGAATGACGGCGGCCGTCGGCCTGCCCACCTTGCGTCTGGTGCGCGTTCGTATTGGACCCTGGGAACTGGATGGCCTGGCGCCGGGTGACTGGCGCAACCTGGATCATCCGGGGCGCTCTATACCCTGGCGCGCCGATAGCTGAACGGGGATGCCGGTCATGTGTGCCTGGTTGCTGATGCGCTCGTAGCTGCCCGGTCCGCTGGGTAGCAGCCGGTTGACGTTCACGCCAGGGTGTCGCTGCGCCACCCGCATGCCGGGTGTTTTCTGGTTGCCCCAGCCATGTGTCATCGCGACCACGCCGGGTCGCAGGGTCTCGTCCAGTCGCACGACGCAGTCCAGGCGCCCCCAGTGATTGCTGAGGCTGGCCGGCTGGCCCTCCGCAAGCCCGAGTCGGTCGGCGTCGTCCGGGCTTACATGCACCGGATTCTCAAGCTGCGCCTTGCGCTTGAGCGAGGGCGCGTTCTGAAACCAGCTGTTGTGCATGTAGGGCGTGCGCAGACTGATCAGCTTGAGCTGGTCCGGCGCTTCGCTCCGCAGTTCATCAAAGATGTCGCGGGCGCGATCAATCGGCGCGGCGAAGATCGGCGGGCAGCAGTCCACCCGCTGGTCGTCGGTCTGGATCCAGGTGTCATAGAAGTGACCGGGCTCCGGAGGTGGCAATTCGGCGACGCCGTGCGGCGCCGACCGGAGCCGCTCCAGCGTCAGGTCGCTGGTCGCGAGCATGTGTTCCAGCCGATCGAATTTTGTCCGTTCGGCATCCGGCGGCAGCGGCGCGATGCCCATTGCCTCCGCGATCTTGCCGAGAATCCACCACTCCTCCCGACGCTGGTGTCGTGGTGGAACCACCGCGGGTGTGTACTGCACGAACGGCCTGTGCTGCATGCCCAGGCCGCACATGTTGATGTCTTCCCGCTCCAGCATGTCGGCGCTGGGTAGCAGGAAGTGCGCGTGTTCGCCGGTGGCGTTGCGGAACAGGTCGATCACGATCAGCAGGTCGAGCTGGTCGAAGGCGGCGCGCAGACGTTCCTCGCCCGCGACCGATAGCAGCGGGTTGCCGGCCATCACGATCAGTGCCCGTATGGGCTGCTCACGGGCTTCGATCATGTCCGCGAGCAGATTGCCCGGCAGGGCACCGAAGATGTGCCGAAGCGGTCCGAATTCGCTTTCGAAGAACGGGTCGGGCTGACGCACGCGTCCGGCCTTCGTGGCCGGATAGAAGCCGGGCGCGTAGCGGTTGCCGCCAGGGCGATCCAGGTTGCCGGTGACGAAGCTGAGCATCTGCAGCAGCCAGTAGCAAAGCGTGCCCTGCCGTCCCATGTTGACGCCGGTGCTCATGTGCACGCAGGCGGACGGCGCGCGGGCGAAGGCCAGGGCGGTCTCCCGGATCTCGTCAGCCGGCAGTCCCACGACCGGTGCCACCACATCAGCGGGGTAGTCGGCAATGAACGCCCGCAGGCCGTCGACATGCTTTCCGTGCGCCTCGACAACCGCTTCGTCGAACAGGCCGGCCGCGTCGATTTCGTGCAGCAGGGCCGCCATCAGGTACGCATCGGTGTCGGGGCGAATCTGCAACACGTCACCGGTGCCCGGCGTGGCGGATTCGATCCGGCGCGGGTTCACGAATCGGATGGTCGCGCCGCGCTGGCGGGCGGCCTTCAGCACCGCCATCGGATGCGGGATGGAGATGAAGCTCATGTGCGAGACCGCGGGGTTCTCGCCGAAGATCAGCGCGTAGTCCGTGCGCTCCAGATCGGGCACGGGGTGCAGCGTCGCCGTGCCGAATACCCCCTCGGCTCCGGCGAACTTGTTGGAGCAGTCCTGCGTGCCGGAGTTGAACAAGCGATCACTGCCGATCGCCTTCATCAACTGCAACATGGCAGGGGTGGCCAGCGTACTGAATGCCGCGGGGTTGCCGATGTAGGCGGCCACGGAGCGTGGACCATGGCGTTTGACGATGTCGCCGAGACGGTCTCCCAGCTCGCCAAGCGCGGTGTCCCAGTCGCAGGGTTCGAACCGGTCGCCCACTCGCCGCATCGGCTGGTTGAGCCGGTCCGGGTCGGCATGGACCTCGGCGAATCGCAGTCCCTTGTGGCAGGCGAAACCGCCGGTGACCGGGTGCTCGCGGTCGGGTTTCAGGCTGCGGAGTTCGCCGTTCTCCACCTCGGCTCTCAGGCCGCAGGAGGGTTCACAGATTCGGCAGAAGGTCGCTACGGATTCTGTCATGTCGTCTCCATCGGGCCGTCTCGTGTGCCCTTGTTTCGCGGAAGCTGCCCGGCCGTCGCCGGATTGCTAGCCTACATCGCATCCACCACGGGTTTCTGCAATTCGGCCGTGATCTCTGCCAGCAGGCCGTCGAGCGCCCTGTCGGTGTAGCCCACATGGTGGCTGACGATCCGGCCGTCCCGACCGATCAGGAACATGTTGGGGATCCGGTCAACCTCGTATTTGCCGGCATTGCTGCCATCGGCGTCCTGCACCAGCCGCAACGGCAGCTCGGAGAGCGCTTGGGCGAGTGCCTTGAAGCGACGGACGTCCTCCTTGTAGTTCACCGAGACGACCGACAGATCCAGCTCGCGCTCATCCGCCACACCCTGGAGGCGGGCGAGCATGGACATCTCGTTGAGACAGGGGCCGCACCACGACGCCCAGAACGTCAGGACCACCACATGTCCACGCATGGCCGCGAGGTCGGCAGCCACGCCATGCTGATCGGTGCCATCGAGTGGGGGCGGGAATTCACCCGGTTGTGGAGGCGAGGCCGCCGAGCCGAACGTGATCAGACCCCCGATCAGCAGCAAGGCGAGCCGGCGGGTCGGCAATCGCTTCGCCGTCATGAAATGTCCACCGCAAGCGATTTGAGGTCGACGAGCCGGCAGGTCTGCAACGCCAGCATATCCGTCGCGGCTAGCACGACCCGCGGGGCGCAGCCGGCATCGAAGGCCTCCTGCCAGCGTGCCGCGCAAAGACACCATTGATCGCCGGGTTTGAGACCGGGGAAGCCGAATTCCGGCCGCGGGGTGGAAAGGTCATTTCCACGACCCGCCGAGAACGTCAGAAAGGCCTCGGTTACGCGGACGCAGACGACATGTCGTCCAATATCGCGAACATCGCCGCGACAGCAACCGTCGCGAAAGAAGCCGGTCTTGGGGTTATGGCTGCAATCGGCCAGTGGTTCGCCGAAAACGTTGCGCGGGCCGTCTGGTCGCTCATCCGGGGCGCTGTCGAAAGCCATGGCAGTGTCCTCGATTGCGGTGAACTTGCTGGCAGGATACGCGCCCCGGGCCGGATGGTGCTGCTGGATCGCGGGTGATCTGTTTCGAGGGATCCGGCCAGCGGCGCTTCAGTCAACGGGGTTGGTAAGGTGTCCCTCCCAACTCGCTGGCAGACCAACCCAGGAAGCATTGATTCCATGCGTGCCGTTCTCTCGTTCCTGTTGCTCGTCGCAACCCTTGCCGGTTGCACCCTCATCCAGTCGAAGCCCGACACTCCGGCCGAGGAGAGACCCGCTTTCAATCTCTTCTACACCGTCTGGATCAAGCCGGAAGAGAAGGTCGCGACGGTGAAGATCAGCCTGACCAGGAATCCCGAGTGGGTGAACTGGATGCGGTTCTACGTTGATGGCGATCGCCACGGCGAATTCCTGAGCAGCGGCGAGTTGCTGATCGAGGGCGATGAAGTGTTGTGGACGCCGCCGGACGAGGATGCCTGGCTGCAATACGACGTGCGGCTGGAAAGCCGGCGCAGCAATGGCCGGTATGATGGGTACATCACTGACGACTGGGCCTTGTTTCGGGCGGACGATCTGGTGCCCCCGGTTCGCACCGATTTCAAGGACGGGACGCAGTCGCGAGCCAAGCTCGAGATCAACGTGCCGGAGGGCTGGTCCGTCGTGACCCGGTATCCCCAGTACACCAGCGGCCGGTTCAAGGTTGATGACGAGGACCGTCTGGTCGATCGCCCGACCGGCTGGTTGGTCATGGGGCGGATCGGCACGCGACGGGAAACCATTGGTGGCACGAAGGTGACCGTGTCCGGGCCCGTGGATCAGGGTATCCGGCGCATGGACATGATTGCCTTTTTGCGCTGGACGCTTCCGACCATGCAGGACCTGTTTCCCGGGTTTCCGGATCGGCTGCTGATTGTCAGTGCGGATGACCCCATGTGGCGTGGGGCACTCTCGGCGCCCAACTCGCTTTATCTGCACGCGGATCGCCCCATGATCAGCGGCAACGGCACCAGCACCATGATTCACGAGCTGGTTCATGTCGCGATGAGTGCCCGCGGTGGTCCGAAGGCGGACTGGATCGTCGAGGGGCTGGCCGAATTCTATTCGCTGGAGGTGTTGCACCGCTCCGGCACGCTGAGCACCGAACGCTACGAGGACGCCCACGAGGAACTCGCCGAGTGGGGGCGGCAGGCCGATTCCCTGGAGGTGGACCGCTCACACGGCCCCATCACCGCCAAGGCGGTCGCCACGCTGCGCAGCATCGACGCGGACATTCGCGAACAGAGTGGTGGCAAGCGCAGCCTGGACGACGTGTTGCGTAGCCTGGCGGAGCTCGACGGTGAGATCACCCGCGAGAAGTTCGCGGAGCTGGTCGATCAGGCCCGGGGAACGTCGGGTTGATGGCGCCAGTCACCAACCCGAATCGCGGCCGTCTCGGGCGCCGGGCGCCGGGCGCCAAGCGCCTGGCAAACCCGGTCGCTAGCGCGGCTGCATCCGGATCGCTCCGTCCAGGCGGATGGTCTCGCCGTTGACGTAGGTGTTGCGAACCAGTTCCAGGGCCATGCTGGCGTATTCATCCGGATGGCCCATGCGCGGGGGGAACGGCACCATCTTGCCGAGTGAATCGATCATCTCCTGCGGTGCCCGGCTGAACGCCGGGGTGAGAAAGACGCCGGGCTGAATGGTGTTGCAGCGGACGCCCTCGCGGGCGAGGTCACGGGCGATGGTCAGGGTCATGCCGACGATGCCGGCCTTGGCCGCGGAGTAGGCGGCCTGGCCGATCTGGCCTTCGGTGGCCGCGGCCGATGCCGTGTTGATCAGCACGCCGCGCTCGCCATCGATCGGGTCCAGTTCCAGCATGCCGGCCGCGGACCGGGTGATGCAGCGAAAGGTGCCGACGGTGTTGAGCCTGAGGACGAACTCGAACTTGTCGGTCGGGAACTGCTTGATTTCTCCGGTCTTCTTGTCGCGCTTGACCGTCGGGATGGCGTTGCCACCGCCGGCGCAGCAGATCAGCGCCCGTTCCTGACCCAGGGCCGCCCGCGCCTTGGCGAACGCGGCGTCGACACTGTCGTCGGAGAGCACGTCGCACTGGCAGAACAGGCTGCCGGTCTCCGCCGCCGCCTTCTCGCCGACCTCCTCGCTGAGATCGAAAATCGCCACCTTGGCACCGGCGGCGCGCAGGGCTTTCACGGTTGCCAGGCCGAGGCCGGATGCACCGCCCGTCACGACGGCGGTGAGAGTGGAATCGATCTTCATGCGGTCTCCTTGTTCTTGGTTTTCGAGGGCGATCAGGCAATGCGCCCGCGGCGTCACTTGCGCCACTATGCAACAACGGTGTTGACTAGTTATGATAGCGTGCAACAGCGCAATAACGAAACGACGGAGGAGAACCCATGACGCAGGTCATGAAGGGCGTCAGAGTGCTGGAGTTGGCTCAATTCACGTTTGTGCCGGCCGCGGGAGCCATTCTTGCGGACTGGGGCGCGGACGTGATCAAGATCGAGCATCCCCAGCGTGGCGACACCCAGCGCGGCTTCGTGAATCTGGGCGGCATGAAGATCGACCCCAACCGCCACACGATGATGGAGCACGCCAACCGCGGCAAACGCAGCGTCGGCGTCGACATTTCCAAGCCGGAAGGCATGGAGGTGATCTACGAGCTGGCCAAGACCGCGGATGTCTTCCTGACAAATTACCGTCCGTCGCAGCGGCAGAAGATGAAGTTCGATGTCGAGCACATCCGCGCCGTGAATCCGAACATCATCTACGCACGCGGCAGCGCTTACGGTGACAAGGGTCGTGAACGCGACGTCGGCGGTTTCGACGGCACGGCGTTCTGGTCGCGTAGCGGCATCGGCCACAACATGACCCCGGCCGAGATGGATGGACCGCTGATGCAGGGCATCCCGGCCTTCGGCGATTCCATTGGTGGCATGAACATCGCCGGCGGCATCTCCGCGGCACTGTTCCATCGCGAGCGTACTGGCGAGGCCATCGAACTGGATGTCTCGCTGCTCAGCACCGCGTGGTGGGCGGCGGGCACGGCGGTGGATCAGTTCATCGAGGCCGGGACGATCATGCGCAACCGCATGCCCCGGTCCGGCGGCAATCCCGGCAACCCGTTCACCGGCAACTTCAAGACCTCCGACGGCGGCACGATCAATCTCTGCATCCTGACGCCCGGTCCGCTGATTCGCGACACCTTCGAGCATCTGGGCATTCCCGACGCCGCGGACGATCCGCGCTTCCAGGACGCCAAGGGGCTGATGACCAACTGGGAGGCGGCCAGCGAGCTGATCACCAAGGCCTTTTCCGAGCAGCCGTTCGAGTACTGGCGCCAGCACCTGAAGACGATGAAGGGTCAGTGGGCGCCGATCCAGAGCCTGCTGGACCTGTCCACCGATGAGCAGGCGCTGGAGAACGACATGCTGTTCGAGGTTGATTCCGTGGACGGCGGCGCGCCGCTGAAGCTGGTACGCGGGCCAGTGCAGTTCAACCACGCACCCGTGAGCACCACCCGCGCCCCGCAGGCTTCCGAGCACACCGAGATCGTGCTGATGGAGATGGGCCTGGAATGGGATCGCATCGAGAGCCTGAAAGCCGGCGGCGCCATCGCCTGACGCCGGTCCGACTACCTAGAGAAGAACATGAAACCAGGAACGAGACTGAAAAGCGCGGCCTGCGACACCGAGGTCATGGTGATTCGCGGCGCCGATGTCGCGGTGATGTGCGGGGGCGCGCCGATGGGGGATGCCAAGCCCGACGCGCCAGCTGAGCTGGACGCTGGCTTCGCCGAGGGCACGCAGATGGGCAAGCGCTATGTCGACGAGGCCGGACGCGTCGAGCTGCTGTGCGTCAAGGCGGGCAAGGGTTCGCTGTCCATTGACGGTGAAGTCCTGCGTCCCAAGGAAGCCAAGACCCTGCCGTCGTCCGACTGACGTTTTCCGCTTCCGATGAATATTTCGCTACTGCTGCAGATGGCGGCCGACGCCGACCCGGACCGGGTCGGGCTGGTCTGTGACGGACGTCGCTGGACCTATGGCGAGCTGCTGAAGGCTTCCAAGGGCGCCGCCGTGCTATTCCGCGACAGCGGTTGCTCGCACGTCGGCCTGCTCGACGAGAGCAGCGAGGCCGCGGTGCTGGCGCTGTTCGGCGCCGCGATGGCCGGCATTCCCTACGTGCCGCTGAACTACCGTCTGGCCGATCCCGATCTGGCCGCGCTGCTGGGGCGGATCGCGCCCGCGTTCATGATTGGTGATGTCGAGCGGATTCAGCGTCTCGACGGCGATTCGGGCCATCGCCTGAACACGCGGGCCGATTTCGTCGCCGCCGCCGAGGCGGCCGCCGGCGACATCGAGGTCGCCGACGAGGCCGGCGAGGGCATCGCCGTGCAGATCTTCACCAGCGGCACCACCTCGGCGCCCAAGGCGGCGTTGCTGCGGCACGCCAACCTGGCGTCATACATCTTCGGCACCGTGGAGTTCTGTTCGGCCTCGCCGGACGACGCCGTGCTGGTCAGCGTGCCGCCATATCACATCGCCGGCATCGCGGCGCTGCTCAGTTCGGTGTACGCCATGCGCCGCATTGCGCTGCTGCCGGCCTTCGAGCCGGACGCCTGGCTGTCACTGGCGGCCTCCGAAGGCGTGACCAACACCTTTGTCGTGCCGACCATGCTGGCGCGAATCATCGCCCGCATGGACGAGGGCCTGAAGCCGGATTTGTCAGGCCTGCGGGCCATCGCCTACGGCGGCGGCAAGATGCCGCTGGAACTGATCGAACGGGCGCTCCAGCTGTTTCCGGACACCGATTTCACCAACGCCTACGGGCTGACCGAAACCAGCTCGACCATCGCCCTGCTGGGGCCGCAGGAGCACCGCGCGGCCTTCGAATCGGATGATCCCGACGCACGGGCGCGACTGGCCTCGGTGGGGCGGCCGCTGCCGACCATCGAACTGGAGATTCGCGACGAGGAAGGCCGGCCGCTGCCGGCTGGCGAGCGGGGCGAAATCTACGTACGCGGCGAGCAGGTGTCCGGCGAATACCGCGAACGCAAGGCGCTGGATGCCGACGGCTGGTTCCCGACGCGGGATGCCGGCTGGCTGGACGGGGAGGGCTATTTGTTCCTCGCCGGCCGCGCCGACGACGTCATTGTCCGCGGCGGCGAGAACATCTCGCCGTCCGAGATCGAGGAGGTGCTGCTGGGGCATCCGGCGATTGCCGATGCCGCGGCGGTGGCCGTGCCGTCCGCCGAATGGGGAGAGGCCGTCGGCATCGCCGTGGTCGCGCGCCCCGAGCAGGTGGCGCCAGCCGAGGACGAACTGCGCGAGCTGATTCGGGCCCGGCTGCGGTCCTCGCGGGTTCCGGAGCGCGTCGCCGTGCTCGACGTGTTGCCCTACAACGAGATGGGCAAGCTGCTGCGGCGGGAAATCCGTGCTTTGTTTGCCAATGGCTAGTTGAGAAACCCTGCGCGAAATGTCGATCGGATCGCGCGGCGAGGGGGGACGGATTCATCGCCCCCTCAGAGCATGCTGTAACCGGCCGAAGAGCCGCTTGGAGAGGAGATCCCAAGATGACCGAGACAATCTTCGCGTTCGACAAGCATAACTACGTCGAATGCCAGTCGGCCTACCAGGGGCCGAACAATCAGGACTACTACCTGGGGGATTACAGCATCGAAGGCGGCGCCTTCGTGGACGTGCGTGCGGACAAGCAGAACATCGGTTCCTGCTCCATCGCCCTGCTGCGGTCCCGTTCGCGACTGTTCTTCCGGCGCGCGTTGTCCCACATCCGCCAGGATGGTGTCGACGTCACGGTGCTCTGGTTTGTCCGGCGCGGGCGGCTGCACATTTCTCACCAGCGCGGGCACAGCATCGCCGGGCCGGGTGATTTCGCGATCACCAAGTCGAGTACGCCGTTCACCATCGAGTGCCTGACCGACGACACCGGGCGGCACGAGGTGTTTCACGTGATCCTGCCGACCCATGTGTTCCGCCGTTTCATCATCGACGACTTGCGCACCGGGTTCTGCGTGGGCGCGCACGGCGACGAGTTTGCCGCGGCCCAGCACATCCTCAGGGACTTGTACGAACGGGAGTTTTCCGCGTCTGTGTCCGAACACATGATGGAAAGCGCGTTGATGCTCATGGCCGAAGTCCTGCGCGGTCACGACGCCGGCGCGGTGCGGCTGCGGTTGTCGGATCAGCGACTGGCCGATGTCCTCAAATACATCGACGTGCATCTGTCCGATCCCAAGCTCAGCGTCGCCACTGTCGCCGAGGGCTGTGGCATCTCCGAGCGCTACTTGTCCCTGCTGCTGCAACGCAACGGCACGCCGTTCGCCAGTCTGGTCTGGGACAAGCGTCTGAAGATCGCGAGCAACTGGCTCACGTCACGTGATTCGCAGCAGCTGTCGATCAGCGAGATCGCCTACGGCGTCGGCTTCAAGTCGCCGGCGCATTTCAGTCGCATGTTCAAGCGCGTCTTCAAGCTGAGCCCGCGCGAGTACCGCGCCGCCAATCCGCATCCGGTGGCCGGCAAACCCACGAGTCGGGTGGCGTCCAGCGTCTGCACCCTGCAGTAATCCGACCGAAACCTTCGAGGCTGACTCATGCAAATCAGCGAAACCGGGCAGACGCAGGGCGGCTGCCCCATCGACCACAACGCGATCTCGCTGGCTGACGCGACCATGGCCGATCCGGTCCTGCGGGCGCATCCCAACGCCTACTACGAGGCCCTGCGCCGGGAAGACCCGGTGCATTTCGACGACAAGCTGAACATGTGGCTGGTGTCGCGTTACGAGGATGTCGTCACCGTCCTGCGTGATCCGATCACCTTTTCCGACAAGCTGGGCTACGAGGCCATGTACGCCAGCGGTTATTTCGAGGAGTTCAAGCAGATCCTCGACCGCGACGGCGGCGGTTTCTTCCCCGACGTGATCAAGGACGATCCACCGGCGCATACGCGGGTCCGGCGTCTGCTGGAAAAGGCGTTCACGGCGCATCGCGTCGCGACGCTGGAACCGGCCATTACCGAGACCATCGTCGGCTTCATCGAGAAGCTGGCGGACCGCGCCCAGGACGGGACGGTTGTCGACGGCGTCAATGATTTCGCCGTGCCGCTGACCATTTCGGTGATCTGCGAGCAGCTCGGCATCGGGCAGTTCAACGCGGAGAAGATCCAGCGCTGGTCCGGTGCCGTGACCGCGCAGATATCCAAGATGCAGGACCGCGAGGCGATGATCGAGAACGCCAAGCTGATCTGCGAACTCCAGCATTTCATCATTCAGGAGATGAAGGACCGCGAGGCGAACCCGCGTGAGGACATGATCTCCGACCTGGTCCATGCCAAGACCGACGACGGCGGCACGCTGACCTTCGCCGAGGCGGTGTCGCTGGTGCGGGCGATGATCATCGCCGGCAACGACACCACGGCGACCGCGATCGGCAATCTGCTGTTCGTGCTCGCGACGCAGCCCGAGGTGGCCGAGACGCTGCGCGCGTCCGTGGATGACGAGCGCGCGCTCAACCGTTTCGTCGAGGAGTTGCTGCGGCTGGAGCCCCCGGTGCGCGGTCTCGCCAAGATGACCATCGAGGAGGTCGAGTTGGGCGGAACCAAGCTGCCCAAGCACGCGCATGTGCTGGTGCTCTACGCCTCCGGCAACGATGACGAAACCAAGTTCGAGTGCCCACGGCATTTCGACCATACGCGTCGCAACATCGCGCAACATGTCGCCTTCGGCGTTGGCGTGCACCGTTGCGTCGGCGCGTCGCTGGCGCGAATGGAAATCAAGGTTGCCGCGTGCGAAATCATCAAGCGCTGGGACAACATCAAGCTGGCGATTCCCGTCGAGGAACTCACCTACCTGCCGACCGTGGCGACGCGCTCTCTCGAGCGCCTGCCGATGACCCTGTCGCGGCGCGCCTGATTCGAACGGATTCATCACCGAGGACCGCATGGCTCAAGAACTCACAGGGAAGGTGGCGATCGTCACGGGTGGCGCCGGGGGCATCGGCGCGGCGACCGTGGAACTGTTCGTGGCGGAAGGCGCCCGGGTGGTCATCGCCGACGTGGCGGAGGAGGCCGGTGAAGCGCTGGCGCAGAAGCTCGGCGATGCCGCCGTGTTCCGCCGCGTCGATGTCGCGAAGCAGGACGAGGTGGAGGCACTGGTCGCTTTCGCCATCGAGCATTTCGGCGGGCTGCACATCATGTTCAACAACGCCGGCGTGTCCGGGAACATGCATGACCGCTTTCTCAATGACGATCTGGCCGACTTCCAGCGCGTGGTCGGCATCAATCTGTTCGGCGTGATGGTGGGCATGCAGGCCGCCGGCCGGCACATGGCCGAGAACGGCGGCGGCGTGATCATCAACAACGCGTCCATCGCCGGTGTGCTGCCCGGGCATGCGCTGATGAGCTATCGCGCGACCAAGGCGGCCGTGATTCACCTGAGCAAGTCCATTGCCATCGACTTCGCGGAATACGGCGTGCGGGTGTGTTGCCTCACACCCGGCCATATCCGCACCGAGCTGACCGCATTCAAGCAGCCGGGCATGACCGACGAGCAGGTCGCCCGGGTCAAGGCGGCGGTCAGCCCGGTCATGGATTCGAACATGCCGCTGAAGCGGCACGGCAAGCCCATTGACGTTGCCAACGCGGCGCTGTATCTCGCCAGTGACCGCGCGGCTCAGGTCACCGGGGTCGTCTTACCGGTCGACGGCGGCATCACCGCCGGAGACCCAGTCAATCATCTGAAAGAGATCATGGAGGCCCGAACCCGCGCACTGGCGGTGGAGGGATAGAAGCAATGAAAGTGACATTTGTGCAGCTCGACGGCGTCGAGAAAACCATTGAAGCGGTAGAAGGCGAGACGCTGATGGAGATTGCCCGCGACAACGGTGTCGACGGCATTCTGGGCGATTGCGGTGGTTCCTGTTCCTGCGCCACCTGCCACGTCTACGTCGACGAGCCCTGGCAGGCGACCGTGGGCAAGCCGGATGACGTCGAGGAGATGGCCCTGGAAATGGTCTACGACGTCATGCAGGAGAACAGCCGGCTCTGCTGCCAGATTCAGCTTAACGCGGAAACCGACGGTATCCGCGTCAAGGTCGCGCCGGGCGAGTACTGAGCCGCCCGCGCAAGCCGAAGAGCAGGACGACATCGCCGGAGATCACCGGCGGGGGAGACAAGGATGAGTGCAACTGAAACCTACGATGTCGTGGTCGTCGGCTCCGGCGCGGCCGGTGCCACGGCGGCGCTGCGAGCGCACGAGCAGGGCCTGTCCGTCCTGCTGATCGAGAAGGCGCACAAGTACGGCGGCACCTCGGCCACGTCCGGCGGCGTGATGTGGATTCCCAACCACGGCCTGGTCGAGAGCGACGACAACAAGGACAAGACGCTGGAATACCTGCGCAGCCTGATCAAGGTGCCCGTGCAGGAAGACCGGCTGCATGCCTATCTGGACAACGGGCCGGAGATGGTCCGCTTCGTCCAGTCCACCGGGGTGCCGATCTTTCCGGCGCCCTGGCCGGATTACTACACCGACGCTCCGCAGGCCCGCGCCGATCGCTCGCTGGTCAGCGACACGCTGGATGGACGCGAACTGGGCGACAAGTTCCCGCTGATGCGTGAGCAGTTCACCCGCTTCAAGCTGATGAACCGCTACGCCATGGACCTCGGCGAGTTCTTCACGATCTCGACCAAGGGCCAGGGCTGGATCAAGGCGATCCTCAAGATCATGTGGCGCTACTGGACGGATTTCTCCACCCGCCGCATGACCCGTCGCGATCGTCGCTTCACCCAGGGCGGGGCGCTGATGGGCCAGCTGTTCAAGCAGATCTTCCAGCGCGGTATCGAAGTCCGGCTGGATACGCGTCTGGACGAGTTGAAGGTCACCGACGGTCGCGTCAGCGGCGTGCGGGTCAGCCATTTCGGCCGCGGCTACGAGATCGAGGCGAAGCAGGGCGTGATTCTCTGTGCCGGCGGGTTCGAGTGGAACCAGGCGCTGCGCGATCGCTTCTTCCCGGTGCCGGGCCTGACCCGTCACAGCAGCACGCCCGAGGACGCCAACCGCGGCGAGGCGCTGATCGCCGGCATGGATATCGGTGCGGATACCGAGCACACGCAGGCCGGCTGGTGGATTCCCACCATGCACATGCCGATGCCGACGACCTCGAACTTCGAGGAAATCCATCAGGCGGCCTTCGATGTCGGCCGGCCGCACAGCGTCTGCGTCAACCGCAACGGCCAGCGCTTCGTCGACGAGGCCTGCAGCTATGACGACTTCGGCCAGGCGATGGTCGATGATCAACTCAAGACGGGCGCGAACACGCCCTGCTGGCTGGTGTTCGACGCGACCTTCCGCAGCAAATTCACCGCGGGTGGATTCATGCCCACCGCGCTGATGCCGGACAGCCGGATTCCGCCGGACTACTGGGATCACTACATCTTCCGCGCCGACAGCATCGAGGCCCTGGCGAAGAAGATTCACGTACCGGTGGATGCGCTGAAGGGGACCGTTGCCAACATGAACGCCTATGCGCGCTCGGGCGAGGATCCGGAATTCGGTCGCGGCAACAACGCCTACGACCAGATGTTCGGTGATCCGACCGTGACGCCCAACCCCTGCCTGGGCCCCATCGACAAGGCGCCGTACTACGCGGTGGCGATCAATGTCGGTGATCTGGGCACCAAGGGCGGGCTCAAGTGCGACGCCAGCGCGCGGGTCGTCGACGGCAATGGCCAGCCGATCCCGGGCCTTTACGCCGCCGGCAACAATTCCGGCAGCCCGTTCGGCAACGTTTATCCCGGAGCCGGCGGCACGATCGGGCCGGCGATGACCTTCGGCTTCGTCGCGGTCAACCATATCGTCGCCAGCCGGTCGAACACGGCTGCCGAGGCCACCGACGTTGAGGCCGTGGCATGACCGACGGCGCCGCCGCGCCGCCGCGCCGCTACGACACGCTGGAACTGACGCGTCAGGGCCGACGCCTGACCATCACGCTGAACCGGCCTGACACCCTCAACGCGGTCAACCTGCGCATGCACGAGGAACTGGCCGAGGTGTTCGTCGAGGCCGCGGCTGATCCGCACTCCGACGTGGTCGTGCTGACCGGCGCCGGCCGTGCGTTCTCGGCCGGTGGCGATCTCGACCACATCGCCAAGAACGCGGCGAACCCGGATCTGTTCGACGAGGAAGTCCGGCTGGCCAAGCGCATCGTGTTCGCGATGCTGGACCTGGACAAGCCGCTGATCGGGCGGCTGAACGGCCATGCCGTCGGGCTGGGCGCCACGCTGGCGCTGTTCTGCGATGTGCTGTTCGCCGCCGAGCACGCCAAGATCGGCGACTCCCACGTCGTCGTCGGTCTGGTTGCCGGCGACGGTGGTGCGGCGATCTGGCCGCAGCGCGTCGGGCTTGCCCGCGCCAAGGAATACCTGCTCACTGGCGAGCTGATGCCAGCCGCCGAGGCCGAGCGCATCGGTCTGATCAATCACTGCGTGCCCGCCGACGAACTCGACGCGGCGGTGGACGCGTTCTGCGACAAGCTGCTGGCCGGTGCGGTGGGTGCGATTCGCCGGACCAAGGTGCTGTTGAACCTGGAACTCAAGCGCGTCGTGAACACGGTGATGGACGCCGGCATCGCCTACGAGGCGCTGACCGTGCGCTCCGCCGATCATCGCGAGGGCGTTCGGGCCTTGCAGGAAAAACGCAAACCCAGGTTCGGATCGTCAGGCGACGGCGAGTCGTAGGGCGCCGGGGGCGAACCCGTCGGCCCAATGACGGCTTCCGCTGAATCCACGACCGTGCTCGTGACCGGCGCGATGGGGCAGCTCGGGCGCCGTCTGGTCGAACTGCTGCTGCGCCGCGGGCATCGCGTCGTGGCGCTGGACGTGCCGAACGAGGCCACGCGGGCAACGGCCGCCGACTGGGCGCGGCGATTGGCCGGTCGCGGCGGCCTGACGACGGCCTTCGTGGACCTGCTGGACGCCGACGGCGTGAATGCCTGCCTGCGTGAGACCAGACCCTCGGTCGTCATCCATCTGGCGGCGATCGTTTCCCCGCCGTGCTACCTGAATCCGCGGCTGGCCAGACGGGTCAACGTCGAGGGCACGCGCAACATCGTTCGAGCCTGTCTGGACTGGGCCCGGGACGCCCTGTTCGTCGAGGCCTCCAGTTCGGCGGTCTACGGCTCGCGCAATCCCTATCGTCATCCCGAACGGATCACCCCGCGGACACCGGTCAACCCGGTCGAATGCTACGGGGAAGACAAGGTGGCCGCCGAGGCGCTGGTGGCCGACAGCGGGCTGCGCCACGCCATCCTGCGGTTGGGCGGGATCATTTCGTCCGACGCTGTCGGCAAGGCCGGTCCGGAGTACTTCCTGCTGATGCGTGCCACGCCCGGTGACAACCGGGTCCATGTGATCGACGTCCGCGATGCCGCCGTGGCGTTCGCCAACACGGTGGAACGCGCGGATGCCATCGACGGCAAGGTCCTGCTCATCGGCGGCGACGACAGTTGCGTGCTGCTCCAGCGCGACCTGGAGGACGACGTGATGCAGGCCCTGGGGCTGGGGCGGCTGGGTGCGTCGGCCAGCCTGCCGGGTGATCCGGAGGACGACCGTGGCTGGGGACTGACCGACTGGTTCGACACTCGCGAATCGCAGGCGCTGCTGGACTATCAGCGGCATCGCTGGGACGAAACCCTGGCCGGGCTTGCCGAATCGCAGGGTCGGCGTCGATGGCTGCTCCGGTTGCTGGGCCCCGCCGTGCGGGCGGTGTTTCGGGGTTTTCTCGGCGCGCAGCGTCGCTGGGAGCGTCGCGGACCCTACGCTGATCCGTGGGGGCTGGTCGCGAGCAAGTACGGGACGGAGGTACTGGCGCCGACCCGGTTCTGACTCGGTGTCAGGCCGCCTGCTCCGAGGCGTCTTCCCTCGCGCTGAATCGTTCCAGCAGGGCCCGCTCCCGTTCCCGGTAGTGTGTCACCGCATCCAGCTTCACCGGCCCGTAACCGGCGATGTGGCGGGCTTCCTCGGCGAGTTCGGTGGCGATGGCGAGGTTGCCCGCATCCAGCCGGTCGACGACAGAGCGGATCAGGGACCGGTACTCGACGATCAGCCGGCGTTCCATCCGTCGTTCGGCGAAATATCCGAGCGGGTCGAAGACCGTGCCGCGCAGGAACTTGAGCCGGCTGAGTAGACGGAAGGTAGTGAACATCCACGGTCCGAACATCCGTTTCTTCGGTCGGCCGGAGGCATCGACGCCAGGCAGCATTGGCGGCGCCAGGTGGAAGCTGATCCGGTAGTTGCCGGAGAACTGCTCGTCCAGCCGCTGCTTGAAGGTCGGGTCGGTGTAAAGCCGCGCGACTTCGTATTCGTCCTTGTAGGCCATCAGTCGCGCCAGGGTCAGCGCGACTTCGCGGACGAAACGGTCGCCGCCGTCCAGCGATTTCGCCGCGACTTCGGTGCGGATCGTTTCGACGAAGTCGCGATACGACGCGGCGTAGTTGTCGTTCTGGTAGGCCGTCAGCAGCCGGGTGCGGCTGCGCAGCACGTCGTCGACGGTATCCAGCGGAACCGTCGGTGTCTTGGGTGCGATCTCCCGCGCCAGCGCGTCGGGGTCATGGGCGGCGAGCCGGCCGAGATCGAAGGTGCGCAGGTTGCTGTCGGCGAAGCGGCCGTTGAGCCGGATCGCTTCCTGGATCGACGGAACCGACAGGGGCACCAGCCCTTTCTGCACCGCGTAGCCCAGCATCAGGATGTTGGTGCCGATGCTGTCGCCGGTCAGGTCGGTCGCGAGCTGGCTGGCGTTGAGTTCGGACAGCGGGCCCTCGCCGATGGCCTGTTGCACCGCGCGGCGCAGCCGTTCGTGACCCAGGTCCAGCGTCTTGTTGCGCTGGAACTCGCCGGTGGGCGCGACGTCGGTGTTGACGATGGCGGCCGTCCGGTCCGGTGCGACGGTCTTGAGCACCGGTGCGCCGGAACCGACGATGAGGTCACAGGCGATCAGCAGATCGGTCATGCCCTCGGACAGTCGGGAGGTGTAGATGCCTTTCGGGTCTGGGCCAATGCGGATGTGGCTGGTTACGGCGCCGCCTTTCTGCGCCATGCCGGTCATGTCGAGAATCGTCGCGCCCTTGCCGTCGACGCGGGCGGCCATGCCCAGCAGGGCGCCAATGGTCAGCACGCCGGTGCCGCCAATGCCCGATACCAGGATGTTGTAACCCTGTTCGCCCAGCGCCGGCTGTTCGGGTTCGGGCAGGGCGGCGATCAGCTGGTCCAGTCGCGTCGCGTCGCCGCTGGTGTGCACGGCGATGTCGGCGCCGGTGACGGTCACGAACGAGGGGCAGAAGCCCTTGAGGCAGCTGAAGTCCTTGTTGCAACTGGACTGGTCGATCTTCCGCTTGCGGCCGAATTCGGTTTCCAGCGGCGTCACGCTGAGGCAGTTGGATTGCACCGAACAGTCGCCGCAGCCTTCGCAGACATCCGGATTGATGAACACGCGTTGGTCCGGATCCTCCATCAGGCCGCGCTTGCGGCGGCGGCGTTTCTCCGCCGCGCAGGTCTGCTCGTAGACGATGGCGGTAACGCCGGCGGTTTCGCGCAGCTCGCGTTGCAGATGATCGAGATCGTCGCGATGGTGCACGGTTGCGTTGTTCGGCAGCGCCATGCCGGCGTATTGCTCGGGGTGATCGGAGACCAGGCGCACGGGGCGCACACCCTCGGACAGCAACTGGTTGACCATGTCCAGCGGCGTGATGCCCATCTCCACCGGCTGACCGCCGGTCATGGCGACGGCGTCGTTGTACAGCACCTTGTAGGTGATGTTGGCCTTGGCCGCGACGGCGGCGCGGATCGACAGGATGCCGGAGTGCGAATAGGTGCCGTCGCCCATGTTCTGGAACATGTGCGGGCGATCGACGAACTGGCTGACGGACAACCACGGCGAGCCTTCATGACCCATGGGCATGAATTGCATGGTGTCGCGGTCCATGACCACCGCGGCGAGGCCGTGGCAGCCAATCCCGCCCATGGCCATCGAACCCTCGGGCAGCTTGGTGCTGGTGTTGTGCGGGCAGCCGGAGCAGAAATAGGCGGGCCGGTTGGCGTCGCTGCCCAGTGTCAGCGCATGCGATTCCAGTTGTTCGAAATGCCGGTAGCGGGCCTCCAGCGCCTCGTCGCGGATGCCAATCTGGTCGAGCAGCGTCTTGATCGCGTGGCGTACGTCCGCGACGCGCAGTTCACCGGTGGACGGCAGCAGCGCGGCGCCGGACAGGTCGCGCTTGCCGGCGAGATCGGGGCGCCGGTTCGAGGCGATCGCGTACAGATGCCGGGCGATCTGATCCTCCATCACCGGCCGCTTTTCCTCGATCACCAGCACGGCCCGGCTGCCCGCGGCGAACGCGGCGAGGCGTTCGCCCTCCAGCGGCCAGATCATCGCCGGCTTGTACAGGCGGAGGCCGAGCCGGGCGCAGCGTTCGTCGTCCAGGCCCAGATCGGCCAGTGCCTGGCGCACGTCCAGGTAGGCCTTGCCGGCGGAAACGATGGCGAGATTGCGCTCGGGGCCATCGATGACCACGCGGTCGAAATCATTGACACGGGCAAAGGCCTGGGCCGCCGGCAACCGGTGGTTGACCAGCATGTCCTCTTCCACCAGCGGGGGCAGGTTGGGCTTGAGATTCAGGCCGCCCGGCGGCAGCGGAAAGTCGTCCGGCAGGACGTAGGGCCGGAAGGCGTCAGGCAGTTCCACGGTGGCCGACAGGTCCAGCGTGTCGGTGATGGTCTTGAGTCCGACGTAGCAGCCGCTGAATCGCGACAGCGCCCAGCCGAACAGTCCGAACTCGATGATCTCGGCGATCGTGGCTGGGTACAGCACCGGCAGCATCGCGGCGATCAGCGTGTGCTCGGACTGGTGGGCGCTGTCGGAGGACTTGCCGCCGTGATCGTCACCGGCCACGGCGAGAAAACCACCCGTGGCCGCGGCGCCCTCGAAGTTGCCCAGCTTCAGTGATTCGCAGGCGCGGTCGACGCCGATGCCCTTGCCGTACCAGAGGCCGAAGATGCCATCGAAGCGGGACTGGCCGAACCACTTCAGCTCCTGGGTGCCACGGATCGCGCTGACCGCGAGTTCCTCGTTCAGTCCGGGGGTGAAGCGAATGTCGTGGGCATCCAGGTGCTTCTGCGCACTCCACAATGCGGCGTCGTAGATGCCCAGTGGCGAGCCGCGATAACCCGAGATATAGCCGGCCGTGGTCAGCCCGGCGGCACGGTCGCGGCGGCTTTGATCCAGTGGCAGGCGCACCAGCGCCTGGTTGGAATTCATGAACACGCGTCCGCCGGTCTGCGTGTACTTGTCGTCGAGCGTGACGGCGGATTTGGTCATGAGGGCATCAGGGCCAGAGGGAGTGTGCCGGCCTGCGACCGGTGCGGTTCAGCGCAGCGCGGACAGCGGAAAATCGCAGGCCTCCTGCGTCTGCTGGATTTCGATCAGGTTGCCCTCGGGGTCACGCCCGTAGATGGTCTTGACGTGCCCGACGTCGATCGGCCCAGGCTGGCTGAAGGTCATGCCCAGCCCCTTGAGTCGTTCGTACTCGTCCTCGATATCGGTCACATCCACGCAGAAGTGGGTGTAGCCCTTGTCGTTGGGGTCCAGCCCCTTGGTGACCTTGGGCTCGGGCAGGCTGTACTGGAACAGTTCCATGTAGCAGGTGCCACAGCGCAGCATCGCCCCGCGTGCGGCGGAGCCCGGTACGTCGACGATCTTGTCGATGAATTCGTTGTCTTCCCAGGCGAACGCGTCGCCCACCAACTCGAATCCGAACGCGTCCTTGTAAAACGCCATCATCCGGTCGAGGTCGTGGACGTGAACCGCGACGTGGTGGATGCCTCTGATCATGGGTTCTGGCTCCGTTTGTCTCCCGACACGCAGTCTACTGACTGGTTTTCGGGCGCGGAGGCGCTTGTCAGGAGCAGGCAACAACGGCTGCGTGACGGGTCATTTGACCTATATAAGTCAAGGGCATACTCATCGGCAGAGCTGCGCGAGCGAGGAGAAATTGCCGATGAGCAAGACGCTGATAGCAGGCGCGAGAATCTGGGATGCGACCGGCAAGCCGCCGTATGCCGGTGATGTGCTGATCGAGGGTGACCGCATCGTCGCCGTGTCCGACCAGACGGGACAGCTGCCGCGAACCGATTGCGAGGTCATCGACGCCAACGGCGCCACCCTGATGCCCGGCATGACCGAGGGTCATGCCCATCTGTCCTTCGAGGCGGTCAATTCCACCGAGGATCTGATCGCGCCGCCCCCCGAGGAACACACGTTGCTGACGGCCCGGGTGGCCAAGTCGCTGCTGGACGCCGGTTTCACCAGTGCCTACGGCGCCTCCGAGGCCAAGCTGCGTCTGGGCGTGGCGGTGCGCAACGAGGTCGACGCCGGTCGCCTCCCGGGGCCGCGTATCCGCGCCGGTTCGCTGGAGATTTCCGTCACCGGCGCGATGGGCGACGAAAGCCGCCTGCACAATCCGCGCAACGGCCCGTCCATCATCGTCGACGGCCCCGAGGAAATGCGGAAGGCCGTGCGACTCTGCTGTCGCGAAGGTTGCGACAACATCAAGCTCGACGTGTCGGGCGATCCGTTCTATCCGAACACGCCGGGGCACACCACGCCGATGACCTTCGAGGAGGTCAAGATGGCGGTGGACACGGCGCATGCCTACGGGCGCAAGGTCAATGCCCACACGCGGTCGATCGAGGGCAGCAAGATGTGCCTGCGTGCCGGAGTGGACGTGCTGTTCCATGTCGAGTATTCCGACGAGGAATTGCTGGAGCTGTTCGAGGGGGCGAAGGACCGCGTGTTCGTGTCGCCCACCGTCAGCCTGTTTCACACCATCGTCAACAACGAAGCCGCGCCGGCCGGGCTCACCGCCGAGGTTGGCGGGTTCATGGGCATCCCGGGCTTGCTGGAGGAATCCTGCAAGACCCATACGGCGCTGCGTGAGCGCGGCATCCGCCATCTCATCGGCGGCGACTACGGCTTCAGCTGGAGCCCGAACGGCACCAACGCCCGTGATCTGAAGTTCTTCGTCGACTACTACGGCTACAGCCCGGCGGATGCGTTGGCCTGCGCCACCCGCAACGGCGGGTTGGTAATGCGCAGCCAGGGCGACCTGGGAACGATTGGCGAGGGCATGCTCGCCGACCTGCTGCTGGTGGACGGCGATCCGCTGAAGGACATCGAAATCATGACCGACCACAGCCGCCTGCGCCTGATCATGAAGGGCGGCGAGGTCTACAAGAACACCATCGAGCCCCGCGCCGCGCTGGCCGCGTGAGCCTCGACGAGCCATTCAGGAGACAGCCATGAACGACGTAGACGCTCCCATCAAACTGGACGATGTGCTCAAGCGCGGCGGTGCCCGCTGCCCGGGCGCGCCGACGACGCAGGAGATCATCGCGGACGACACGGTACCGGCCCCGGCCTGGGTACGGTCGGAGTCCTACGAGTTTCTCGGTGACGAGGACATCTCCACCGATCGTTACACCGACCCGGCCTTCGCCAAGCGGGAATTCGACACGCTGTGGACCAAGACCTGGCAGTTCGCCTGCCGCGAGGAACACATCCCGGAGGTCGGTGACTACCACGTCTACGACCTGGGTCGTTACTCCTTCATCATCACCCGCGTTGGCGAGGACGACATCCGCGCCTACTACAACGCCTGCCTGCATCGTGGCACCAAGCTGCGTGCCTCCGGCACCGAGGGCAGCGCCTGCGAGTTCAAGTGCAGTTTCCACGGCTGGACCTGGAACCTGGACGGCACGCACAAGAGCTCAACCTGCGACTGGGATTTTCCCCATGTCGATTCGGAGAAATTCTCGCTGCCGCAGGCGCGGGTGGCCACGCTGGGCGGTTTCGTGTTCATCAACATGGATCCGGAGGCGCCCTCGCTGGAGGACTATCTCGGTCCCGAGGCGCTGTCGCATATCAAGGCGTGGAAGCTGGAAAACCGCTACATCACGTTGCATGTGTCCAAGCGTTTGCCGGCGAACTGGAAGCTGACCATGGAGGCCTTCATGGAGGCCTATCACGTCATCGACACGCACCCACAGGTGGCGCCGTCCAACGGTGATGCCAACTCCCAGTACGATTTCTATGGCGATCATGTCGATCGCTTCATCTCGACGCTGGGGGTGGTCAGCCCGCATCTGTACGGCGAGATCAGCGAACAGGACATCGTCGATCAGTTCACCCTGGGCGACAGCTCCGCGATGGGCGACACCAAGATCAAGCTGGAGGATGGCGAGAAGGCTCGAGGCGCGGTCGCCAAGATCTTCCGCAACATGTTCGAGCAGGCCGCCAACGCTGACCTGTCACACGTGTCCGATTCCGAGCTGCTGGACTGCTTCTCCTACACGGTATTCCCCAACACCTTCCTGTTCCCCGGCATTTCGCTGCCGATGGTGTACCGGTTCCGGCCGGACCCGACGGACCATCGCAAGAGCCTGTACGAGGTGTTCTTCCTGCGCCCTGTTCCGCGTGAAGGTGAGCGTCCGGAGCCGGCCGAACCGATCCATCTGGGCGATGACCAGTCGTTCACCGAAGCCGAGGGCATGGACCCCGGCTTTGGTCAGATTCTCGACCAGGACACGGACAACCTGCGCCTGCAGCAGGAAGGCATCGAGGCCAGCGCCAAGAAGAGCATCACGCTGGGCAACTACCAGGAAATCCGCGTGCGGCACTTCGAGAACGCGGTCGACAAGTACGTTGCGGGGTAGCTCCGTTCGACACCGAGTTTGGCAAGCGGCCGGCATTGTCCGGCCGCTTGTTCGTTCATCCCCCCATCCGGATCGTTCCGACAACCGGGTCGGGTGGCGCACCGCGCGTGACGTGAGCCGTTCGCGGATGGCCCTGGTACAAGGACGCATTGCATGACCGACACATTCTCTCCCGTGCTCAAGCTCGCGGACCTGCCGCCGGGGAGCAAGAAGGTCGTCAAGCTGGACGGCAAGCCCGTGCTGCTGTGCAACTACAAGGACCGGATCTTCGCCGTGTCCAACATCTGCTCGCATCAGTACAAGCTGCTGCACGGTGGACGTGTCCGTCACGGCAAGATCACCTGCCCGGTTCATGGCGCCCGGTTCGATCTGGCCACCGGCGAGGCGCTGGACCTGCCGGCCACCGAACCCATCGAGACTTATGATGTGCGTGTGGAGGGTGACGACATCGAGGTGAGTCTGTGAGCGAGCAGTTGCGGACCGAGGTGCGGTCCTGGCTTGAGAACAACGTGCCCGCCGGCTGGCGAGAGGCCATGACCGGCTGCGATCAGGACGCGTTCGTCGCCGCTCAGCGGGACTGGTTCTTCAAACTGGTCGAGGCCGGTTACGCGACGCCCCACTGGCCCGAGCGCTGGCCCGGCGGCGGTCGCTCGCTGGCCGAACAGAAGATCATCTACGAGGAGGTTGCCCGCGCCGACGCGCCACGGCTGATCCTGTACTTCGTCGCGCTGTACCACGCCGCCTGCACGCTGATGGAATGCGGTAGCGCCGATCAGCAGCAGCGCTTCCTGCCCGGCATTCTCAAGGGGGATGTCTGGTGCCAGGGTTTTTCCGAGCCGAACGCCGGGTCCGATCTCGCGTCACTGCGTACCCGGGCCGAACGCCGGGGCGATGTTTACGTGATCAACGGCCAGAAGACCTGGTCGACGATGGCGCAGTATGCGGATCGCTGCCTGCTGCTGGCCCGGACCAGCAGCGACGGGCGACCGCAGGCCGGCATCACCTATTTCCTGATGGACATGCGCAGCAAGGGCGTGTCGGTTCGGCCGATCTCGCAGATCACCGGCGATGACGAGTTCGCGGAAATCTTCCTCGACGATGTGGAGATTCCGGTCGAGGATCGCGTCGGCGAGGAGGGCCAGGGCTGGGCGGTGGCGCAGGCGACGCTGGCCTCCGAGCGCGGTCTGACCCTGGTCGAGCTGACCCAGCGCATGCGCCACTCGCTGGGACGCATCGGCGAAGTGATGCGGGCCAGGGGCTGCGCCGACGATCCGGTGCTGCGCGCCGCCTTTGGCCGGCTGATCCCGCAGGTGCATGCGGCCTGCGCGCTGGCGGATGGCTACCTGCAGAAGCGGATTTCCGGCGAGGAGGTCGTCGGCGACGCGTCCATCGTCAAGCTGTACTACGCACGCACCTTGCGCGAGTTCGTGCGTCTGGGTCAGCAGATCAGCGGACTGGACGGCCAGACCATGGAGGAATTCACCCGCGGCGGCAGTCAGGAGACCGGCAACTGGGCCGTGGACTTCATGAACTCCTACAACTGGTCCATCGCCGGAGGCAGCGACGAGATTCAGCGCAACATCATCGCCGAGCGAATGTTGCAGATGCCGCGCGAACCCCGGGACTGGCGTTGGCAGAAAGGCGCATGAGCGAGCTACTCACCGAACTGACCGACTCGACCCGCAGCGTGCTGGATTCGCTGGGTCCGGGCACCGCCGAGGAGACGATCTGGACCCAGGTCGTCGATCTGGGCTGGCTGCTGGCCGGCGTGCCCGAATCGCTGGACGGGCTGGGCCTGGGTCCTGCGGCCGTCTGCGTGATTCAGCAGGAACTGGGACGCAGCCTGTCCGCCGCACGGTATCCGGCGGCGACGCTGGTCATCGATGCACTGGTCGCGGCCGGAGAATCGCCGCTGCTGGAGCGCCTGCCGCTGTTGCTGACGGAAGCGCTCGCGACCGCGCCGCTGGTCCCGCCGGACATCGAGATCAGCGACGATGGAAGGCTTTCGGGCACGGTCCGGGCGGTCTGGTCCGTCGACCGGGCCAGCGACATTCTGGTCTGGACAAATTCAGATGTTTTGCTGGTGCCGACCTCGGCCGGAGCGCTGAAGGCGCGGCCGACCTGGGACGAAACACGCCGGTTGTTCGATATCACGTTCACTGACGTGAACATCGATTCGGGGTGGCGGCTGGCGCAGGGCGCGGCGGCCGAAACCCTGGTTTGCCGCATCGAGACACTGCGCGATTTCCTGCTTGCGGCGGACGCGATCGGCGGCGCGACGGCGGCGCTGGAGAGCACGGTGAACTACCTGACCGAGCGCAAGCAGTTCGGGCGCCCGCTGGCGCTGTTTCAGGCGCTCAAGCACCGCTGCGCCGACCTCAAGGCGCATATCGCCGCGGCCGAGGCATTGTTCGCCGACACGCTGAATCAGGCGGAGTCGGGCTTTGGTCAGCCGCAGGCGGCGCTGCTGGCACGCGAGGCGAAACTGTTGGCCACCGCCGCGTACACCGAAGCGGCCGAGGAGGCCGTTCAGCTCCATGGCGGCATCGGCATGACGGCCGAACATCCCTGTCATCTGTACCTCAAGCGGGCACAGCTCAACGAACATCTGGGCCGTCGAAGGGTCTCAGATGAACTGGAGCTGGCAACATGTCAATTCAGCTAGTCTTGAGGGCTGACGGAGACCCATATGTCCGGACAAAATAAATTATTTGGTGCTGGAGTGATCGCCGGGCTGCTGCTGTCCAGCAGCGCCATCGCCATGGCTGACAGCCAGACGTTCTCGATATCCGAACCCGAGGGCGGCGCGCAGACCCATGTGGGCGAGCTGCGCATCGACGAGGACGAGGGCCTGACCGTGCGCGAGATGGTGTTCCGGAACATGGACGGTGATGTCGTCCAGACCGAGCGCGTCGTCTACGACCCGAACACGCTGCGCATCACCGAGTACAGCAAGGTCAACACGCCGGTCGGTCTGGAGGAGTACATCGAGTCCGGCGACGAGCAGTTCACGATGCGCCGCCGGGCCAAGGCCTCCAAGGACTTCGAGGAAGATCGCTTCGACTGGTCGGCCAACGAATTCCACCCCGCGGTGCTGGATGCGCTCACGCGTACGCACTGGGAAGAGATCCGGGACGGCGGTTACGAGTTCGAGATGTTCGTGGGGCAGCTCGGCAAGAGCCTGGACATGGAACTGGTCCACGACGGCGAGCAGACGCTGGACGGCGAGCGGGTCTCGATCATCAAGCTGCAGCCCACGTCCTGGGTGATGCGCAAGCTGATGCCGGACAACGCCTACTACTACCGGACCGAGCCGGAACCCAGGCTGGTCCGCTACGTCGGGCCGAGTCACTTCCCGGCAACGGAACAGGTCGATATCCGTTACGCGCAGACCGCCGAGCATTGAGCATCGCGGCGCATGCGCCAATTGTCGACGGGGTCGCGGCGGTTGCCGGGATGCCGTCGTCACCACGGCACTAAGGTTTTCTCATCTCGCCGGCCGTCGATGCCGGCGAGGACATTTCGCAGACAACAAGGGGCGAGAGCATGTTTTCTGCAATCCTGATCGACAAGAATGACGAAGGACAGTCCGTCGAGCTGACACAGGTCGACGAGTCGCAGTTGCCGGAGGGTGACGTCGCCATCGACGTCGCCTACTCGACGCTGAATTTCAAGGACGGACTGGCGATCACCGGGAGCTCTCCCGTGGTTCGGCGCTTTCCGATGGTGCCGGGGATTGATCTGGTCGGCACCGTGACCGACAGCAGCCACGGTGACTACAAGGCCGGCGACACCGTCGTGCTCAACGGCTGGGGTGTCGGCGAAACCCACTGGGGCGGGCTGGCGCAGAAGTCCAGGCTCAAGGGCGACTGGCTGGTGCCGCTGCCGGCCGCGTTCGAACCGCGCCAGGCGATGGCCATCGGCACGGCCGGCTACACGGCCGCGCTTTGCGTGGACGCGCTGGTCAACTTTGGCGTCACGCCGGATCAGGGCGAGGTGCTGGTCACCGGCGCCACCGGTGGTGTGGGCAGTGTCGCGGTGGCCTTGCTGGCCAAGGCCGGTTTCACCGTCGTCGCGGCCACTGGCAAGGCGTCGGAAGGCGACTACCTCAAGCAGCTGGGCGCCACCGACATCATCGATCGCGCCGAACTGTCCGAAAAGGGCAAGCCGTTCCAGAAGGAACGCTGGGCCGGTGTCGTCGATTCAGTCGGCAGCCACACGCTGGCCAACGCGCTGGCGCAAACCAAGTACTGCGGCGCGATCGCCTGCTGCGGTCTGGCGCAGGGTCCGGATCTGCCGGCCACGGTCATGCCTTTCATCCTGCGCGGCGTGTCGCTGCTGGGTGTCGACAGCGTGATGGCGCCCAAGGCGCGTCGCCTGAAGGCCTGGGAGCGGCTCGCCCGTGACCTGGATGCCGCCGCACTGGATCTGATCGCCGCCGATGAAATCGGTCTGGGTGACGCCATTGCCAAGGCTCAGGACCTGATGGCCGGCAAGGTGCGTGGCCGCGTGGTAGTCAACGTCAACAAATAAGGCCGGTCCGATCGCAGGCCGGTGACAACAAGAGGGGAAACGTGATGTCCGATGCAGCAGTGGACGACAAGGTCGAACTTGATCTCAGCGATCTGGACAAGTGGGTTGGCAAGCCGGTCGTGTTCGCCGAGTTGTGGGACCCCTGCAACGCCACCGACATCCGTCGTTGGGTCATGGCGATGGACTACGCGAATCCCATCCACTGGGACGAGGAGTTTGCTCGCAACTCCAGGTTCGGCGGCATTGTCGCGCCGCAGTCCTTCGCCGTGGCCATGGACTATGGTCATGGCTGTCATCCGGCCTGCGTCGGCAAGATTCCTGGCTCGCACCTGATCTTCGGCGGCGAGGAGTGGTGGTTTTACGGCGCGCCGGTCCGTCCCGGAGACAAGCTGTTCCAGAAGCGTCGCTTCGACGGTTACGACGTCAAGGACACCAGCTTCGCCGGTCCCACGGTGTTCACCCGCGGTGACACCGAGCATCGCAACCAGAATGGTGTGCTGGTGGCGCGGGAGCGCGCGACGGCGATTCGCTACCTGCGCGAGGAGGCGAACAAGCGGGCTGTCTACGGCAAGGAGAAGGCCTCGCCCAAACGCTGGGACAAGGATGAACTGGCCGAGATTCACAAGCTCCGCTACGAGTGGATTCTGTCCAATCGCGAGGGTCATTCGCCCGCCTACGGTGACGTGAAGGTCGGCGACAAGCTGCCGCGTCGCGTCATCGGCCCGCATACGATCACCACCTTCGTGACCGAGTACCGCGCCTTCCGTCAGAACATCTGGGGCACCTGGCGCTGGAACGTGCCGGAGGATGCCTACGATCCGGCCAAGGAAGACGCCGGCTTCGCCGAGGACATGACCTACGATCACGACGCCCGCAAGATCGACCCGCGGATGGGCGACGGGCTCTACCACGGTCCGTCCAGTGGTCACCTGAATCTGGAGAAGGCCTCCAACATCGGCATGGGTGGCATGTACGGCTACGGTGCGTCGATGAACGCCTGGCATGTCGACTATGTCGCCTACTGGGCCGGCCACAACGGCTTCGTCTGGCATTCGAAGACGCAGTTCCGCAGCCCGGCCTTCGAGGGTGATGTCACTTATGTCGACGGCGAGATCGTGGAGAAGATCGACAAGTCGCCGTTCGGCGTGCCGGTGGTCCGCGTGCAGGTGGCGATGACGACGCAGACCGGCGAGGTCATCCTCAAGGGCACCGCCGACGTCGAGCTGCCTTACTGACGCCCGCGCCATGCAGGCAACGGAATTGTCCATCGTCCGCGGCATCCCGCTGGAGGACGAGCCAGGCCAGGGCGCGCTGACCATCCCCGGCTATCTGCGGGAGGTCACCGGGCGATACGCCGACCGCGAGGCCGTGGTGATGCACGGCCCGGACGGCGTCGTACGGTGGACGTATCGGGAGCTGTGGGAGCAGTCCCTGGCCGTGGCGAAGGCGCTGATCGCCGCCGGTGTTGGCAAGGACAGCCGCGTCGGCATCCTGATGGTCAACCGCCCGGAATATCTGGCCGCGTTGTTCGGCACAGCCATGGCCGGCGGTTGTTCGGTGGCGCTGAGCACCTTCTCGACGACCGACGAGCTGAAGCATCTGCTGACGGTGTCGAACATCTCGGTGCTGCTGTTCGATCGTCAGGTGCTGAAAAAGGATTTCGCCGCGATGCTCCGGGAGCTGGAGCCGGCGATCGCCGACGCGGCGCCGGGCGCGCTGCGGTCGACCAGCTTTCCCTATCTCGAACGGCTGGTCGAACTGCGCCCGGCGACGCATGCCGGTGAACATTCACCGCCGCCGACCGGCGCGATCGAGACCTGGGAGGCCTTTGTCCCGACCGGGGCGGACGTGCCGACCGCGCTGGTCGAGGCCCGGGCCGACAGCGTGTCGCCGGGCGACATCGGCGGGTTGTTCTTTTCGTCCGGCACGACCAGCCTGCCCAAGGGCATTCTGCATGCGCAGCGGGCATTCACCATCCAGTGGTGGCGCTGGCCGCGAGTGCTTTGCGTGCGCGAACCCGCGCGTAGCTGGACCGGAAACGGTTTCTTCTGGTCGGGCAACGTGACGATGATCGTCGGCACCGCGTTGTCCACCGGCGGCGCGGTGATTCTGCAGGCGACCTTCGAGGCGGAATCCGCATTGCGGCTGATGGAGGCCGAACGGGTGACGCTGGTCAACGGCCGGCCGCATCAATGGGCCCGGTTGCAGGCCGCGCCGAACTGGGCGGAGACCGACCTGTCCAGCCTGCGCTACATCACCAAGGGCGAGCTGATGATGGAGCACCCGACGGTGGACAGCGACTGGCAGCTCCCCAATTCCTACGGCAACACCGAGACGATGACGATCAGCACGTCGTTCGATTCGGACACACCCGCCGAACGCTACGCCGGCAGCTTTGGCGGTGCGCTGCCGGGCAATCTGATGAAGATCGTCGATCCGCGCACCGGCGCGCCAATGCCCGTTGGTGAGCGCGGCGAGTTGTGCATCAAGGGCCCGACGATGATGCTGGGCTACCTGGGCAAGACCGTGGAGGAAACCTTTGACGACGAGGGCTACTTCCGCACCGGAGACGGTGGCTACGTCGACGCCGAAGGTCGGCTGTTCTGGGAAGGCCGCCTCAACGACATCATCAAGACCGGCGGCGCCAATGTCTCCCCGGAGGAGGTCGACACGGTGATCGCGACCTATCCCGGCGTGAAGCGCGCGCAGACCGTCGGCGTGCCGCATCCCACGCTCAGCGAGATGGTCGTGTCCTGCATCGTGCCGGTGGACGGCGAGACGCTGGACGAGGCGGCGGTGGTCGCTTATCTCAAGGAACGCCTGGCCAGCTTCAAGGTGCCGCGCAAGGTGCTGTTCTTCGCCGAGGAGGACTTCGCGCTGACCGGCAACGAGAAGGTCAAGACCGCGGAGTTGCGCAATGCCGCCGTGGCCCGGCTCGGCGAGCTGACGGCGGCCTGATCGCCTCGGCGTCGATTCAGGCGGTTTGCGCCACCCTTCGCAGGGCGGCGAGTGACAGCAGCAGCGTGACCCATTCGAAGCCCAGCGCGCCCAGCGTGTAGGCACTCCAGTCGCCGGATACGACGGCGGTGCCCAGCCGGGCGATGCCCAGGCCTCCCAATGCGACCACCTGCACCAGCAGGGCCTGGTCCATGCGGATGACGCGCAGGCCGCCGAGCAGGGCCGACAAGCCGATGGCGGTCTGCACGCCGCCGTACATCGCACGCAGCTCCGTGATCGCCATCGTGCCGGATGCCTGAACGCCGGAGATGCCGGCCAGCGCTTCCGGAAACAGCAGGCAGTAGACGCCGAATGGCGTCCAGCCCGCGGCCATGACCAAGAGGAAGATGCGTGGAAACATCGCGGGCGCTCAGGAGGCGCGGATGCCGATGGCCTTGATCTCGGTGAACTCCTCGATGCCCTCGCGACCCCATTCGCGGCCCATGCCGCTTTGCTTGTAGCCGCCGAACGGCAGGTCGCCGGTGATGCTCATGCCGCCGTTGACGCTCAGCGCGCCGGCCCGGATGCGCTTGACCACGCCCAGGGCACGCTGCGTGTCACCGAACACCGCTCCACCCAGCCCGTAGATGCTGTCGTTGGCGATGCGCACCGCGTCGTCGTCGTCCTCGTAGGGAATCACGACCAGCACCGGCCCGAAGATTTCCTCCTGGGCGATGCGCATGTCGTTGCTGACGTCGACAAAGCAGGTCGGTTCGACAAAATAGCCGTCGCCCATGTCGGGACGGGCCTTGCCGCCGGCGAGCAGCCGGGCGCCTTCCTGCTGACCGATCTCGATGTAGTTCAGCACCCGGTCCATCTGCCGTTTGGAGATCAGCGGACCCATCATGCAGGTCGGTTCATCGAAATGGCCCCACTTGTCGGCGAAGCCGGCGTAGGCCATCTGCAAGGCCTGCACCGCTTCCTCGTAGCGGCTTCTGGGCACCAGCAGCCGGGTCGGATAGGCGCAACCCTGGCCGGCGTGGAACACGACCATGGAGCCCATGACCACGCGGGCGAACTCGGGGGCGTCGTCCAGCACGATGTAGGCCGACTTGCCGCCCAGTTCCAGGAACACGCGCTTGAGGGTCGGCGCGCCGTTTTCCATGATCAGCTTGCCCACCGCGGTGGAGCCGGTGAAGGAAATCAGGTCGACGCGCTCGTCGCGGGTCAGCATTTCGCCGGCCATGGCCGCATGGCGTGACGTGACGACGTTGAACACGCCGGGCGGGAAACCGGCCTCCGCCGCCAGCTCGCCCATGATCGCGCCCATCAGCGGCGTGTCCGGCGCCGGCTTCAGCACCACGGTGCAGCCGGCGAGCAGGGCGGCGATCACCTTGCCGACGTTGACGTAAAGCGGCACGTTCCAGGGCGTGATCGCGCCGACGACGCCAACCGCCTCACGCAGCACCAGGCGTTTGGTGTCGAAGCCGTATTCGTTCTTGACGCCGCGATCCTCGGACCAGGTGACGTCGGAGAAACAGTTCAGCAAATCATTCATGCCGTTGAGGGCACCGTCGATCTGCGCCCGTGCCGCGGCACCGATCGCCGCGCCGGCCTCCAGTCGTGCGATCTGGACCAGCTTGTCGCGGTTGGCGACCATCAGGTCACGGTACGTCTTGAGCAGTTCCAGCCGCGCGGCCGGGTCCTGCGACCAGTCGGTGTCATCAAAGGCGGTACGCGCCGCCTGGATCGCCAGATCCACATCCTCGGCGGTGGCATCGGCGGCCTGGCCCACGACCTTGCCGGTCCATGGATTGATGTTGTCGTAGGTCGCGTGGCCGCCAGCGGGGCGGACGTCGCCGTTGATGTAGAGCTTGCCCTCGGGAAGCGTGTCCATGTCTGAATCCTCTGTCGTTTGGCGGCTGCGTCGCCGGTGATTCGGGGTCGCCTGGCAGGCGATCAGGTGGTGTTTTTCAGAGCGTGTCGTGCCGCGACATAACCCCAGGTCATGGAGGGGCCGATGCTGCCGCCCGGGCCGGGTTCGACGGCTCCCATGACCGAGGCCGTCGAGGTGCCCGTCGCGTAGAGCCCGTTGATGACCGAGCCATCGCCGCGGAGCACCCGCGCGCTGGCATCGGTGACGAGGCCGCCGAAGGTGCCGACGTCGCCCGGGTAGAACGGCACCGCGAAGAACGGTCTCTGCTCGAGGCTGCCCAGCGTTTTCGACGGGTCGTGGAGCGGATCGCCAACCCATTGATCGTAGGGCGCGTCACCGCGCTGGAAGTCGTCGTCATGCCCCTGGCGGACGAAGCCGTTGAAGCGGTCCACCGTGGCGTTCAGCGTGGCCGGTTCCATGTCACAGGCCGTGGCCAGTTCGTCCAGGGTCTCGCCCTGGACCAGGAATTTCTGGTCAAACCACTCCGGCGGCTTCTTGGGTCCGGGCATGCTGCCGGCCAGCATGTATTTGCCCAGGTACTGGCTGTCGAAGACCATCCAGCTCGGCACGGCAGGCACGTCGCGGTCGCGTTCCACCATCAGGCGGGTGAACTCCACATGCGAGCAGGACTCGCGGGCGTAGCGGGTGCCGGTCTGGTCGACCACGATCGCGTGCGGCTTGCACATGTCGTTCTGCAGGCCCGGCTTGATCGCGGTCACGTCAACGCCGGGTGGCATGGCACTGGGCATGCCCAGGCGGTCCGCCATCTGCGCAAGCGCTCCGCCGATGCGGGCGCCTTCCTCGATCATCTCGCCGGTATCGTTGAGCTGAACGCTGGACCAGTCGGCCTGGATGCCGGGCATGTGCTTGTCCAGCAGAGCCTGATTGCGGGAAACCCCGCCGGCATTGATCAGCACGCCCAGCCCGGCGCCGATGCGGCGGTCGCCCGAGGCGGTGGCGACGACCACGCCGCTGACGCGGTCGTCTTCAACGATCAGTTCCCGGACCGGGGTGTTGAGTCGGATGTCGGCGCCGGCCTTGAGCGCGGCGTTCAGCATCTGGCCTTGCAGGGCGTGGCCGGCTGTCGCGCGCTTGCGGCCGGTGAACTTGTCGACGATGACGCGCCAGAGGATGCGCAGCAGCACGCCCTTGGCGGCCCAGCTGCGCTTGAGCAGCGGCAGCTGCATGGCCTCGTCCAGATTGGCGGGCAGGGGCAGAAAGCCGGGACGCAGCTTGTCCATCCATTCGCCGAGCTGCTTGATATCGAACAGCGTCGACACCACGGCCCGGCCCGGCACCGAGGCGCCCGGCGCATCGTAGTAGTCCGGCCAGGACGGAATACGTCGGAACGCCAGGCCGTGATCGACCAGAAAGTCGAGCAGTTGGGGCGACTGTTCGACGTAGGCCTTGCGTCGTTCGGCGCTGGCGCCCGGGCGGTCGTCATGATCGCCGACCACGGCGTCCAGATAGGCGATCGCCTGGTCGGTGCCATCGGGAATCCCGTCCTCCCGCATGAAGCGGTTGTTCGGAATCCACATGACGCCGCCGGAGGTGGCGGTGGTGCCGCCGACCAGGTCGGATTTTTCCAGGATCAGCACCCGCTTGCCGGCGTCGCGCAGTACCAGCGCGGCGGCCATCGAGCCGGCGCCGCTGCCGACGATGATGAAGTCGACCTGCTCGTCCATGGCCCCGGTACTCATGCCGGCCGGCGTGCGCCGATGTGCATCGTGCCGACCTGCACGTCGGGCGGCAGGTCCAGCAGGTTGCGGAACACGTCGGTCACCGAGTTGTAGTGCGAGATCGGACGTTCGCGCAGGTTCAGGCCCACGGCCATGGTGGCCTGCATGAAGCGTCCGGCGACGCCCGGGTCGATGTCCCAGGTCTTGCCTTCCTCGTACATCTGGCCGGCGCGGACATTGGTGACGCGGATGCCGTCGGGCTCCAGTTCGTGGCGCAGTCCCTCGCCGAAGCGTTCCAGCCCGGCCTTGGCGGCGGCATAGATGTTGAGCATCGGGAACGTCATGCCCACCGACTCGCTGCTCACGTTGATGATGTGTCCGCCGGCGTTCAGCAGCCCGATGGCGGCGCGGGCGCAGAAGATCGCGCCGGACAGGTTGGTGTTGACGATGTTCAGAATCTGTTCGTCAGCCGCTTCCGCGACCGTGAATGGCTCGTAGATCGCGGCATTGTTGATCAGGTCGTCGATGCGACCATGCCGTTCGGCGATGAGCGCGAAGGCCGCGTTGACCGATTCCGGTGAAGCGACATCGCAGCCGATCGCCATGGCCGCCTCGCCCAGTTCCTCCGCGACCGCCTCGACCTTGGCGGCCGTGCGGCCCAGCAGCACGACCTGTTCGCCATCGGCGACGAAGCGTCGCGCCAGCGCGCGGCCCAGTCCGACGCCTGCGCCGGTGATCACGATGACTCTTGATGACACGGAATCCCTCCTGCTGGTCGGCCTTCAGTCCTGCGGCGGGTAAACCGACAAATCGCCGGCATAGGCGATGCCGCCCGGCCAGAAGTCGGAGCCGCTGACCTTCCTGAAGTAGTGCACGGTGCGGGCGAACGAGCCCGCCTGTTCCTTGCGCGGCTGCATCGCCACGCCACTGGGACTGACGCCGCGGGCGCGGGCGCTGAAATCCCGGAGCGTGAACATGAGGTCGTCGCTCTGCTGCGCGCAGAGAATCAGCTGGTCGCCCGGGCAGTAGTGCTTCGGCGCGATCTGATGCTCCGACAGCTCGCCGCGCTTCATGCCGACATGGCCCGGCACGTTGATCACCTCGTTGCTGTGCACGTCCTCGTACCACTGCTGGTACTCGTCGTAGCGACCGATCACGTAGTTGCCGAGGATCAGGCTGATCCCGGAGAACGGCTGGGTGTCGTCCCAGTTCGGGCTCATTTTCCAGTCGGTGAACAGGCGATAGGTGTAGAGCCGCTCGGTGGTGTCGTCAGCGGTCAGTCCGGTGTCGCGGGCCTCGGCGATCAGCGGTCCCAGCGCCGGCACGTCGATCGCCGGGTCGGGCAGGTCGAAGTCGTAGACGCTCATGAACCGCCAGGGCTGCGGGATGTCCGGCATGATCTGCTCGGGCGTGACCTCGTAGCGGTCGGCTCCCCTGAAGCCACGCAGCCGCGAGAGCCCGTCGCGATGCGGGCCATCGAACCACTGCGCGTAGGCGTCATCCTGGCCCGCCGTCACGTTGTGCAGGTGAATGGTCGTATAGAGCGCCACGGGCGTTTCGTCTCCTCGTCCCGTTGTCGTTTTCGGCTGCTTGGAACAGCCTGTTGGACGTTTATAGTCACCATTGTTGACTAGTGCGTCAAGCAACGGGTTCGCGCCCTTTAATGAACACCACTGTTGTATGGCAGTGCGAGATATGCGATAAACGAGCCCAGGCTGGTACTCAGATCCAGCCGCTGAAAAATTCGGCTTCAAACACCGGAGTGAGACATGAAAATCCGAATTGAAAAGGCTGCCTGCGTGGGCAATGCGCGCTGCGCGGCGGTGTCAGCCGAACTGTTCCCGTTGGACGAAGATGGCTACATCGCGGTGGAGGAGATCGATGTGCCGGGCGGCGAGGAGAAACTCGCCCGACGCGGTGCGCGAGCCTGCCCCGAACGCATCATCACCATCGTCGAGGACGACGACTGATCCGATCCACCCGAAAGCCTGTGCGCATGGCGCAGGTCGCATCGTATCCGCGCCGGGAGGCCTAGCTCCGCATGACCCGCCCCGTTCCCAAGCTGGATGCCGTCAACCGCCCGTTCTGGACGGGTGGAGCCGACGGTGAACTGCGCCTGATGCGTTGTCAGGACTGCAAGGAATTCATTCATCCGCCGCGACCGGTGTGCCGGCATTGCCTGTCCGACCGGGTGGCGCCGGAAGCCGTGGCCGGGACCGGTGTGGTCGATACCTTCACCGTGAACTACCAGCCCTGGGCGCCGAACATGGAGGTTCCCTTCGTGATCGCCCGCGTGACCATCGACGGTGCGCCCGGCGTGTACCTGACGACCAACATCATCGGCTGCGAGCCCGATGCCGTGGACATCGGCGACAAGGTTCGCGTGAGCTTCGAGCAGCAGGGCGAGATTCACTACCCGCTGTTCGAGAAGGTGGATTGAGATGGCCGAAGCCTATATCACCGGCATCGGTCAGTCGGAGGTTGGCGTCCGGCTGGAACGCCATCCGCTGCTGCTGACGCTGGACGCGGTCCGCGAGGCGCTGGACGAGGCCGGGCTGAGCATCGACCAGATCGACGGCGTGTCGACCTATCCTGGTCGCGTACCGGTTTTTCTCGGCTTTTCGCCGGTGGGTGCGGACGAGTTGATCGACGCCCTGGGCATCCGGGCGACCTGGCATGCGGGCGGCGGCGAGATCTCCTCGCAGCTCGGCGCGGTCGTCGCCGCGGCCATGGCGGTGAAGACCGGCGCGGCGCGCCATGTGCTGTGTTTTCGGACCGTGTACGAGGCCGCGGCACTGTCCCGGCCGGATGAATACCCGCCGATGCGCAAGAAGACGGTGGACGGCAATTCGCAGTGGTTCGCGCCCTTCAATGCGATGTCGCCGGCGAACTGGACGGCGCAGTACGCCATGCGCCACGTGAAGCGCTATGGCCTGACCCGTGAGCAACTGGCGCAGATCGCGCTCAACGACCGTGCCAACGGGGTACGCAACCCCCGTGCGTTGGTGCGCAAGCCGTTGACCCTGGACGAATACATGTCCGCGCGCATGGTCTCCACGCCACTTTGTCTCTACGACTGCGATCGCTTCACCGACGCGTCCACCGTGCTGATCGTCTCGGCCGGCGACGCCGTGGACGAGGTGACCTGCACGCCGATCCGCATCGCGGCCTTCGCCGGCACGGTGGAACGCCACAGCTGGGATCAGGCCGAGTGGATGTCCTGCTACCCGACTGGCGAGGACCTCTGGAAGCAGACCGACTACACGCCCGCCGATGTGGATACCGTGCAGTTCTACGACGGGTTCAGCTTTCAGGCCATCACCTGGCTGGAAGGGCTCGGGTTCTGTGAACGCGGCGAGGGCGGCCGCTTCATCGAGGGCGGCCACCGCATCGCCCTGGATGGCGAGTTGCCGATGAACACCGGGGGTGGACAGATCGCGGGAGGCCGGCTTCATGGTTTCGGCTTCGCGCACGAGGCGGTGACTCAGCTACGCGGTCTGGGCGGCGAACGACAGGTTTCGAACAATCCCAGGGTTGCCGTGGCGACCTCCGGCGGCGGGCCGCTGGCCACCGCGTTGCTGCTGGCAAACGACTGAGCCCATGGCTGCCGTGGATGACAGGCCGGGATTCCGCCGCCGCTTCCGCGTCGAGCCGGAGCCCGGCTGCGTGCGTACCGCGGTGGAAGATGACTACCACTGCATGGCGGTGACCGTGCATCACGCCGGCGGCGTTGCCCATCAGGTGAACGCGGAGATGATCCGCGCGCCGTGGACGACCTGCCCGGGCGCGGTCGACGCCCTGCAACAGGCCTTCGCCGGTGTGCCACTCGCGGACTTCGCCCGGCATGGCGACAAGACCACGCACTGCACGCATCTCTACGACTTGGCCGTGCTCGGCGCAGCCCATGCCTTCGACGACAGGCCGGTGGTTTACGACATTCTGGTGTCCGATCCCGGGGACGATGGCGCCCGCCACGCGGAAATCCGTCGTGACGGCGAAGCCTTGCTCGCCTGGAGCGAGGCGGGGTTTCACATCCGCACGCCCGAGGACATCGCCGGCACCCGCCTGGACAAGCTTGGACGCTGGATCGACGCGCAGGAGCCGTCGCTGCGTGAGCCGGCGCGGCTGCTGCGCTGGGGCAACATGATCGCGCATGGCCGGACCCGGCCGATGGAGCAGCAGTCCGATGCCTCCAGGATGCCGCCGACCTGTTTCACCTTTCAGCCCGATCGCGCCCGGCGCGCCCGACGCGTCGGCGAGATCCGGGATTTCACCCGGATTGCGGCTCAGCCGCTCGAAGAACCCCGGTACGCCCCGTGAGCGGCCCGGGAACACAATCACTTTGCGGTTTTCCGATCCAAGCCGCGTAGCGTAGAAGGAGAGACCCATGAAGATGAATGACATGGTGATCATCAGCGTCGACGATCACATCAGCGAGCCGCCGGACATGTTCAAGCAACACCTGTCTGGCGAAGACCTCGCCACCGCACCGACCCTGATGACAACCGAAAGCGGCACCAACTACTGGGAATACCAGGGCATGAAAATGCCATCGGTGGGGCTGAACGCCGTTGTCGGGCGCCCGCCGGAGGAATACGGCATGGAGCCGACCTCCTTCGATCAGCTCCGCAAGGGCGTTTACGATCACAGCGCCCGGGTCGACGACATGAATGTCAATGGCATCGCCGCGTCGCTGAACTTCGGCAGCTTCCCCGGTTTTGACGGCGGGCGTTTCCACAAGGCACCCGACAAGGCGCTGGCGCTCAAGCACATGCGCGCCTACAACGACTGGCACATCGACGAGTGGTGCGGATCGCACCCGGGTCGCTTCATTCCCTGCGCGTTGCTGCCGACCTGGGACATG
>CALBOV010000099.1 GCA_937896565.1 uncultured Salinisphaerales bacterium | reverse complement strand
GTAGCTGTCGGACTCGTAGACCTGGATGAAGGTCACGCTGGCTTCGGTATCGCTGGTCACCTCGACGCTGGGCTCGACCACACGAACCCGAATGGCATCGGGCGCGCTGACGCGCGCGCGGCGAATCCGCGCCCACTGCGCTCGCGTGGTGCCGTCCTCGGGGTCGAAGTCCGGGTGATAGGCGTCCAGATAACCATCGACGTTCTGGTTGGACCAGGCGCTGGCCCAGCCGAACAGCGTGCGCGTCAGACCGTCGGAAATGTCGCTCTCGGCGCTGGCGGCCTGCTCCGGAGCCGGCTCCGGCGTGCTGACCGGTGTCGGCGGCGTGATCGGCTGCGGTTCCGGCGTGGTCGTTTCCTGCTCCGCGGCCGCGACCTCGACCGACTCGGTATCCGTTTCCGGCGTCACGCCATCCATCTGGTTGAGCAGATTCAGCTTGATGCGGATGGAGTCGTTGTTCTGATCCAGCACCAGCGCGCGGTTGTATGCGGCGGTGGCCAGCGCGGTGTAGACGTCGCCGAGATTCTCGTGCGCGGTCGAGTAGCTGGGGTGCGTGGACAACGCCGCCTCCAGCGCGTCGCGGGCGCGCTCGTAGTCCCCGCGTTGCGCATACAGAACCGCCAGGTTGTTGTACGGCTCGGGCAACTGCGGAAAGTCACGGGTGAGATCCGCGAACACCTGGATGGCCTCGTCGGCGCGCGACATGCGCACCAGTACCAGGCCGCGGGTGAACCGCGCCTCGGCATCCTGCGGACTGGATTTCAGATGGGTGTCCAGCAGCGCAAGTGCCTGCGCAAACCGGCCTTCGTTGATTAGCTGACGCGCCTGAGCGAGATCCGCCGCGGAGGCGGGCAACGCGAAACACGCGCCGACGGTGAACATCACGCCGGCAAAGATGTGTCGTGTGTTGATAGGGAGCATCCCGTAAACCTTCAGAATGAAAGGCGAAAACCCTAGGCTGGCGAAATGATAACAACAAGCTCATTGGTTGAGCAGGGCGGCGGCCCTACAATGCGGAAGCATCATCCATGCAAACCAGCGTGACCAGCGGGAGAACGGGGTGCAAAGACTGTCGTTTCTGATTGACGCGGGTGGACCGGTAATTCTGGTCCTGATCCTGTTGTCGATCCTCTCGCTGACCATCGCACTGGTGAAGCTCTGGCAGTTCGTGCGGTTGCGCGTCGGCGACGTGCAGTTCGTCAATCCGTCGATCAACCTATGGATTCGCGGTCGGCACGACGAGGCCATCGCCATGGTCGACGGCCATCCGAGCCCGGTCGCGAGAGTCATCGAATGCGCGATGAATTCGCATGGCCGCAGCCCCGAGGCGCGCTCGGCCGAGGTGGCCCGCGTGGCCAGCGAGGAGCTGGAGGGCCTGCGGGCCTTTCTGCGGCCGCTGGAAGTTGTCGCCTACCTCAGCCCGCTGCTGGGTCTGCTGGGCACCGTGATCGGCATGATTCGCGCGTTTCGCGAGCTGGAGCAGGCCGGAGCACGCATCGACCCGTCGCTGTTGTCGGGCGGAATCTGGGAAGCGCTGCTGACCACCGCCGCCGGGCTGATCGTGGCGATTCCCGCGGTCATCATCCTGCAGTGGTTCGATCGCCGCATCGAACGCGTCAGCCATCGCATGCGGGATGCGGCCACCCGGCTGCTCTATGCGCCGGACGCCTGACCAGATCATCGCCCCGATTCACTGGCTGGCCGCAGCCGGCCTGGCCACGATTGCCCATCTGGGTGTCATCGCCCCCGGCGGCGAAAGCATTGAACTGACGCATGCCGAGGAATCCGGAGTCGCGCTTGACCTGAGCGTCCTGCCGCAACAGGAGCAGACTGCCGAAACCAGAGCGCCGACACCGATCGCCAAACGGGTCGTGCCGGAACCCGCCGACACCCGCTCACCGCCTGCGTCCGCGGGGGCGCGGTCCAGCGGACGCGCAACGTCACCCGCCAACTCAAGCGCATCGGCCACCGCTGCGCGCGCCACGAGCGCTCCGTCCGTTGGTGTCGCCGACTACTTCACCGAGCTGCAGCAGTGGCTGACGCAATTCCGCGACTATCCGGACAGCGCACGCCGCCGGGGCTGGGAGGGCGTCGTCGAGCTCGCGTTCACGGTCGAACCTGACGGCCGGGTGCATGGCGCGCGAATCGTCCGCTCGTCGGGCTTTCCCATCCTGGACAACGCCGCCTTCGAAATGCTGGCGCGCGCCGCGCCGTTGCCACCGATTCCCGCCGAGCTGTCGGACCAGGGCCTGGCGATCACGGTGCCCGTGGGATACCAGCTGCGCGTCGGCGCCAATCAGTAGATCGGCGGATCTCCGGGCGGCCGCTTCTTGAAGCGGCGGTGCATCCAGAAATACTGCTCCGGACAACGGCGGATCGCCGTCTCGAGCGTGGCGGTGATACGCCGCGTGTCCTCGATCACGTCGTCGGTGGGGAAGTTCTCCAGCGGCGCGCCGAATACCACGCGATAGCGGTTACCGGGCAGGCACTCCGGATAGAACGGCACGACCTGGGCGCGGCCCATCTCGGCCAGGCGTGACGTCGCGGTCAGGGTCAGCGTCGACACGCCAAAGAACGGCACGAACGCGCTGTTGCGATGACTCAGCGTCTGATCGGGCCCGTACCAGACCGCCCCGCCCTTGCGCAGCGTCTTGATCAGCGCCCGCAAATCCCGGCGCGGCACCGACGGCCGCCGCGAGCGGACCTCGCGCGCCCGGGTGGTCACGACATCCCAGAACCGGTTGTCCAGCGGGCGGTACATGGCGTGAAACGGTCGCTGCATCGCCACGTAGCGCGCCGCCAGTTCCAGCGTCGTGAAATGGCCGGTCAGCAGAATGACCCCGCCCTGCTCCAGCGCCCGGTCCAGATGCTCCAGCCCGATCACCTCGCCGCGACCGGCAAGCTTGCGGTCGGATGCCCACCAGGCCAGCGCCGCCTCGATCAAACCCCGCCCCATGGCGGCGAAATGCCCCCGAGCAACCGCATCCCTCCGCTCGGGCGTCCAGTCCGGAAAGCAGACGCGCAGATTGGTCTCGACGACATGACGCCGCGATGCCGACAGACGCCGGAACAGACGCCCGATGCCAGTGCCTGCCCACATCAGCACGGGGTACGGCAACAGGAGCAGCAGGCGGATCAGCGCATAAAGCACCCAGTCCCCCCAGTGCTTCGGCCCCTTGGGGGCCGGCCGGCTCGCCATGGGGCTCATCGCGAGCCCCCCGCGTGCCGGGCTGGGGCTGGGCGCCGCTTTGACGCACAATGCCCGCGTCCCGCGCGTGTCAAAGTTCCACGCGGACGGGGCCGAGCCATTTCCACCGAGTCGAGGCCGCCGAGCAACGCATGTCGGGACCCATTCGCGAAGCGCGACGTCAGGATCATCATCACCACATTTTATATGACCCCGACCTCGTACCCGAGCCGAACGCCGCCCTGTTCGATCCGGACACATGGGCGGCCCGGGATGCGCTCCAGCCCGTGGACGCAGGTCGCGGGGCAGCCTGGTTTGTGGGTTCCCCCGTCAATCCCTGGGTTCTCCGCCATTACCGCCGCGGCGGGCTGCCGGGCAAACTGATCCGTGACCACTACTGGCACAACTCCAACGCGCTAAGCCGGCCGTGGCGCGAGTTCCGCATCAGCGCCCGCCTGCATGCCCAGGGCCTACCGGTCCCGCGCCCGGTCGCAGCCTGCCTCAGCCGCCATGGCCTGACCGACACGGGCGCGCTGATCACCTGTCGCATTCCCGACGCCCGCTCGCTGGGCCAGCGCATGCAGGATGGCGATCTCACCGCCGGTGACTGGCGCGCGGTCGGCGCGGTGATCGGTCAGCTGCATGCCGAGCAGGTCTGGCATGCGGATCTGAACATCGCGAACCTGCTCTGCGACGGAGACGCGCGCTGGCACCTGATCGACCTGGACCGCGCGCGCCTGCGCGCCGGACGTTACTGGGCCGCGGGCAACCTGAAGCGGTTGCGGCGCTCCCTGGACAAGCTGATCTCCCGTGCACCTGACACACGGTTCGTCGAGGCCGACTGGTCGGCCCTGCTGGCCGGCTATCAGGACGCGGTGTGAACCCTCGCCCCCGGATGGAAGTGGTTTACACCACGCTCGCGCGCTGGTCGTACACCGCGCTGTTCTATATCGCCGTCCCGGTGGTCCTGCTGAACCTGCTGCGCCGCGGCCGGCGTCAGCGCGCTTATCTGCACCGCTTCGGCGAACGCTTCGGCTGGTGTCGACCCAGCGCCCACGTCACGCCGGTCTGGCTGCATGCCGTGTCGGTGGGCGAAGTGGAAGCGGCCGCACCGCTGATCCGCCGACTGATCGACCGCTACGGCAACGATCCGATTCTCGTCACCTGCGGCACGCCGACCGGCTCGGCCCGCATCCGCGAGCTGTTCGGCGAGACTGTTGATCATTGCTATCTGCCCTACGATCTGCCGACGTCCGTGAACCGGTTCCTGGCGCGCAAGCGACCCGCGCGGGCAATCATCATCGAGGCGGAACTCTGGCCCAATCTCTACGCCGCCTGTCATCGGCGCCGTGTCCCGCTGGTGTTGGTCAACGCGCGGATGTCGCCCGGCTCGTTCCGTGCCTGGAGCCGCGTGCCGCGACTGGCGCGGGTGATGCTCGGACGGATCACCTGCGTGCTGGCCCAGCATGAGGACGACGCCACCCGCTTTGTCCAGCTTGGCGCCCCAGCCGACCGCGTCCGCGCGTCGGGCAACATCAAGTTCGATCGCGAGCTGCCGGCCGATCTCGCGGCCCGGACCGATGCGCTGATCGAGGCCGTGAACTGGCCCTCGCCAGCGCCGCCGACGCTGATCGGCGCCAGTGTTCATCCGGGCGAATGGCCGATCCTGCTGGAGGCGTTCCGCGAGTTGCGCGAGCGGTTTCCGGCCGCCCGTCTGGTGCTTGTCCCGCGCCACCCGGAACGGTTCCGCGCAGCGCGTGACGCAGCAATCGACGCGGGCTGGACGGTCCGGTCCCGCTGTGAGCCCACAGGACCAGCGGACTGCGATGTGCTGATCGGCGACACCATGGGCGAACTGCTGGCGATGTTCGGGCTGGGGCAGGTGGCGTTCGTCGGAGGCAGTCTGGTGCCCATCGGCGGGCACAATGTGCTGGAGCCGGCGGCGCTGGGCATGCCGGTGCTGTTCGGCCCGCATCGGCACAGCTTTCGCGCCGCCGGTGACGCGCTGATGACCGCTGGGGGCGGCTGGGAGGTTCGGGACGCGGCCGAGCTGTCGGAACGGGTCGCGGCGCTATGGGTGGACGACGACCTGCACCGCAGGACCGGGGCGGCGGCCCGCTCCGTCGTGCTTCGCAATCAGGGTGCGGTCAACCGCGCGCTGGATGCGGTCGACGCGATCGAGGTGCGCTGACCGCTACCGCTTTTGGGCAGACCAGTCTTCCGACAGCACCGTCTGCAGGCGCTGCAAGGCGCTGGCTGTCGCATCCGCCTCGGCCTGACGCCGCAGACGCGGGTCCGTCCAGGTTCGGGCATCGACGCCCAGCTCCGAAATCACCTGCCGCGCATAGCCGGCTTCGCCGGAGGCAAGATCAACCATCACCACATCAATGTAGGTCAGCAGCGCCTGGCTGGGCAGGTCGACATCCCGGGGGCCCGTCGCGGTCGTGACCCGCACCAGCCCGCCGGACTCCTGCGGGCGGAACTGCTGATCCATCGACAGCAGGAAGATGGTGTCCACGCCGAACAGCTTGCCGGTCTGGCGCAGGTTCTCCAGGCCGCGGCCCGCCTTGAGATAGCTGTCGTCAATCGGGCGGATCGAACGCTTCACCGAATCGGAGGACAACGCCTTGCGCATCGCCGCGATCATGCTCAGCCGGTTCGCCTCGGCAACGGCACCGGACGACTCGCTGGGCAGCACGCCAACGCCCACGCGTGCCGACGCCGGGTGCCTGCCCCGCTCCAGCGGCTCGCCGTCGAAATAGCCGGCAAGACGGGTGTCGAATCGCGCCACCGGCTCCGGCGTGCTGGCACAGCCCGCACAGATCAGTGCCAGCGGAATGGCAACGCGGCATATTGTTCGCCCAATCACAGCAGAATCCCCAATCTCAGGATGGTCGACGCATGATCGTGTACGGAGATTCCCGTTCGGGCAACTGTTACAAGATTGCCCTGCTCGCCCGGCATCTCGGCATCACGCTGGAATGGCGCGAGGTCGATGTCCTGTCCGGAGCCACCCGCAGCGACTGGTTCCTGTCGATCAACCCGTTCGGCAAGCTGCCCGTGGTCGAACTGGATGACGACACGCATCTGGCCGAATCCAATGCCGTGCTCTGTTACCTGGCGGAGGGCACGGCCTGGTGGCCGGATGAACGGCTACTGCGCGCCGAAGTGCTGCAATGGCTGTTCTGGGAGCAGTACTCGCATGAACCGTATATCGCCACGGTGAGGTTCTGGGTGGCCCTGAGCGGCCAACCCGAGGCGCACACCTCGCAGATCGCCAGGTGCCGGCCGCAGGGTGAGCGCGCGCTGCGTCGCATGGACGGGCATCTCCGTGAACGACGCTGGCTGGTCGGCGGACACCCCACCATCGCCGACATCGCGCTGTTCGCCTACACCCATGTCGCGGAAGAAGGCGGATACCGCCTCGACGACTATCCCGCCGTACTGGCTTGGCTCGACCGCATGCAGGGCTTGCCGGAGCACATGCCCATGCAGACACCGCGGGCGCTTTGGCAGCCTGCTCATCCGTGTCCATGAATGTGGGATTTTTGTACCATTACCGACCGATTCGACTGCTCCCGCCGCCATGCATCCATTGGTCAAACTGCAAGCCTGCTGTCTCGGCGGGCTGATTCTGATTGCAACCGGCTGCACCACCACGCCGGACGGTCCGACAGTCGATCCGGATGACTACCTGGACGCGCTGGCCCAGCGCGCCCGCACCGAGCAAACGGTTCTCATCGGGGACGGCTGCATCATCTCGGACCAGCCGGGCCGTGAAGACGTCATCATTCACGATGCGTCGATCCGCATCGGCGAGGCGGCGGCGGACGGTCTGCGCCGCGCACTGGAAGACCATCGCGCGGCTCCGGCCCGGAACAGACTGCCGGGATACTGCGCCGGCACCGAGTCCGTTGACCCTGACCGCCGAATCCGCATCGCGGAAACGGAACGGCGCGCCCATCGCAACCGGCGTGTCCGGGACACGTTCATCGGAGACCGCGAGGAATCCGTTTCCGTCGCCTACTACCGTCTGCTGGATCAGGTCAGACGCCGGGTGTTGAGCGACAGCAGCACGGAGTACGGGGCACGCGCCCTGGAACTGCCGGAGACGACACTGGAGACGCTCCGAACCGACGCGGATGCGGAGCTCGCCTGGGTTTACCGCGTATTCGGCATCGCCGTCGATCACCGCGCGGCGGCGCAGGCCCGCTTCGGTACCAACAGTTTCTCCCGGTTCGGCAGCAGCCAGGACGGTGTCACCGAAGACGGGCAGATCCTCAACCAGGACGACGAGGACAGCTACGGGTACGTGGTTGCGCTGGTCGACCTGAGCAACGGCGACCTCCTCTGGTACAAGCGTTCGATCAACAATTTCGGTGACCCGCGGTCTCCGGAAGTGTTTTATCAGTCCTGGGCCCACAAGGCGCTCAAGCCGCTGTTCCCGCGCTAGTCACGCCCCGGCGGGGGCACTGACCACTCGTCGGCCAATAACCCGGGGATTGTGATCCCTTGCACAAAGTCGCCCCGTTCCACTGGATTTCCCGCGTCAGATCGGCGTACGTTCCCACAATGACAGTTCGTTAAGTACGCATTGACACGTTAAAACCTGACGTCGAGGGACCGACATGCAGAAGGGAGTTTGGGCGGCGGCGCTATGCGCCAGCCTGCCGATAGCGGCCGTACAGGCGCAGGACGCGCCACTGACGCGGTACATCGGATTGAGCGGCCACTATGTCGAGGCCGATGACGAACGCGATGTCGATTACGGCTACGGGTTCAGCGTGCTGCTCGGTCATCAGTTATTCGAGGCGGACAGCCCGCTGTACCTCGAAGGCATCTTCTCCGCGACCAGCCTGGAAACCGGGGTCGAGGGGTTCACCGATTTCTACCAGTACCAGCTCGGTCTGGATCTGGCCTATGCATTCGGTGACCGCGAGGCGCTGACGCCCTTCGTGTTCCTGGGCGGTGGCGCGATCTACGACGACGTCACGCCGGACATGCTGGACTCCACCGAACCTTACGCCAACGCGGGTCTCGGCCTGGTCTCGGCCCGGCTTGGCGACTGGAACGTGCGCCTGCGGGGCGACGCGCGCTACATCTACGACTGGTTCCAGGACGGCTTTGGCGATGTTCGTGTGTCCTTCGGGCTGGAAATCCCGCTGAGCCAGTCGGCACCCGTTGCGCCACCACCACCGCCGCCGGAACCCGAAGTGCGGGTCATCGAACCGCCGCCGCCCCCGGATGGAGATGGCGACGGCGTGCCGGATCCCTACGACTTCTGCAAGAACACGCCACCCGGCGCGCAGGTCAACGAATGTGGCTGCGCGATCGGAGAGGTGCTGCAACTGCGCGGCGTGAAGTTCGAGTTCGATTCGGCCCGGCTGACCGCCAACGCGCAGGCAATTCTCGACAGCATCGCCAAGACCGTCATGCACTACGACGCCGTCGAGGCCGAGATCGCCGGTCATACCGACTCGCTGGGCGATGGAGGCTACAACCAGTCACTGTCCGAGGAACGCGCCCGCGTCGTTCGTGACTACCTGGTCGAACGCGGTGTCGCGGCCGGCAGACTGACCGCCGCCGGTTACGGCGAGTCCGACCCGATTGCGGACAATGACACCGAGGAAGGCCGCGAACGCAACCGTCGGGTCGAACTTCGAATCCGCTGAACCAGGAGATTCCGATGATGACGGAACAATCGACATGGCGGCGATGGATGGCCGTACTGCTGATCGCCATGCTGGCGCCCCTGGCCGGATGCTCCGCGGACGGGGACGTGCCGCCAGGAGGTGTCGCCGATGGCGGTGATGATGGCGGCGACGACGGCGGCGATGGTGGTGGTGGCGACGGCGGGGATCCGACCCTGACCTGCGTGCAGCCCATCGGCGGCGCGGGCGCGACGGCCGTCGGCGATGTCTCCGGACTGTGCCTGGGTTGCTCGGTGGACAACCCGGACAACGCGGTCGACGACGACCCGGACAACTTCGCGTCACTGAGCATTCCCGTCGGCCTGCTCGGTGGGACGGCGAGCCTGCTGCTCTCCGCACCGGATGGCGTGGTCTACCCCGCGGGCAATGAGGGTGGCGCGACCGTGGAGATTCCGCCCAGTCTCCTGGCGCTGGACCTGCTGCAAACCGTCTCGCTGGATTTCGTGCTGGATGACACGCTTGTCGAAACGGTCAACGACGCAGCGCTGCTGAACCTGTCGGCGCTCAACATCCAGGTGGTCGGCGGCGGGGAGCTGTTCGCGCTGTCCGCCCCGGCCACCACGGCGTTCGACGCGGTTCAGATCAACGCGACGGCCACCCTGGCCAGCCTGCTGTCGGGCCTCAATGTCTACGCGGGCTGCGGACAGTATGAGGAGGTCGGCACCGCCGCCGCCCGCTGAGGTCGATCCGGAGTCTGCGGCGCCCCCGGAGACTCCGGCCCTCGTTGAAGGGGGCAACACGGGCTAGAATCGGGTGCCTGCGGGTCGTCGCCCATCCGGAATCGGAATGGACCGGCCATGCGCAAGACATGCCGTCATCCGTTCCACCAACCTGATCGCCCGTGCGCCAAGCCCTGCTCACGATTGCCGCGCTGCTGATCGCCGCAGCGATTCTGCTGGCCGGCAACGGCCTGCAGAACACCTTGCTCGCCGTGCGCGGCAACCTCGAGGGGTTCTCCCTCACCGCGATCGGACTGCTGTTGTCGTCGTTCTTCGTCGGCTTCGTCGCCGGATGCAAGCTCACGCCATTATTCGTCAAGAGCGTGGGGCATATCCGGACGTTCACGGCGCTCGCGTCCATCGCGTCCGCCGCGGCGTTGGGCCATGCCCTGTTCGTGGACCCGGCCTGGTGGATGGTGCTGCGACTGATCACCGGCGTCTGCATCGCCGGGCTGAACATGATCATCGAGAGCTGGATCAACGAACGGGCGCCGTCTGAAAAGCGCGGTCGCATTCTCGCGATTTACCGCATGGTCGATTTCTCCGCGTTGCTGATCGGCCAGGCATTGCTGACGCTTGCCGACCCGCTCGGCTTCGTGCTGTTCGCCGTGGTCTCGATCCTGATTTCGCTGGCCCTGGTGCCGGTGGCGCTGAGCACCGCGGTGGCCCCACAGCCGATCAAGGGCGCGCAACTGAACATCCGCAAGCTGTGGCGCATCTCCCCGGTCGCCGCGGCGGGCACGCTGAGCTGCGGCGCGGCCAATGGCGCATTCTGGGCACTGGGTCCCGTGTTCGTGCAGCAGGTTGGCTACGAAATCGGCGCGGTGGCAACGTTCATGAGCGCGGCCATCCTTGGCGGCGCACTGGGCCAATGGCCGCTGGGGGTGATCTCCGATCTGGTGGACCGTCGCCGCGTCATCGCCGCGATTGCGTTCGGCGCCGTGCTGGCCTCCGCCGCCATCGCACTCTACGGTCGGGTGCACCTGTGGACCCTGTTGCCGGCAGCGGTGATGTTCGGCGCGATGTCGATGCCGATTTTCGCCATCAGCGCCGCGCTCGCCCACGACCGTGCCGCACCCGGCGAGTATGTGGAGACCAGTGGCGGCTTGCTGTTGCTGTACGGCGTGGGCGCGATGATCGGCCCACTGGTCGGCGCGCGCGCCATGGACTGGGCGGGTCCGCAGGCCCTGTTCGTCTATGCCGGAGCGGTGTATGTGATCTACGCAACCTTCTCGCTGCTGGAGATCCGGCGACGCCCGCCAGTGCCGTTCGAGGACATGGCGCCCTACGCCCCGGTGCCACGAACCACGCCGGCAGTTTTCGAACTGGCACCGCAGGACGAGTCGGATGAAGACCCGAGCACCCTGCCGGATGGCTTTCACCGCGGCTAGCGTGATTCCTGTCCGGACAGCGGCGCATCGGCCGCTTCCGCGCCCATCGCATCCACGGGCCGGGCTCGCACCGCCATGCGCCTGCGCCAATGGGAACCCAGACCGTCCAGCGTGAAGATGGCCAGCGCCAGCCAGATGCAGCCGAAGCCGACCGCCTCGACCGGCGTGAACGCCTCACCATAGATCAGGGTGCCACTGAGCAATTGCAGGCTCGGCGCCAGATACTGCAACACGCCGATGGTCGACAACGGTACGCGCCGGGCCGCGATCGCGAACAGCACCAGCGGAACCGCGGTGGCAATGCCCGCGACAATCAGCAATGCGTCGGTCTGCCAGTCAACCCGGAGAAAGGCGCCCTCGCCACGCGCCCACAGCCAGATCAGCCACCCGCTGACCAGCGGGAAGTAGACGATGGATTCCCAGGCCAGGCCGGGCACCGATTCCACGTCAGTGACCTTTCGAACCACGGAGTAGAGCGCGAACGAGCAGGCCAGCACCAGGGCAATCCATGGAAGTCGGCCATGCGACACGGTCATGTAGGCGACGCCCACGGCGGCCACCACCACCGCCGTCCATTGCCTCGGATTGAGACGCTCCGAGAACAGCACCACACCGAACACGACGTTGACCAGCGGGTTGATGAAGTACCCCAGACTGGTCTCGACGATGTGACCGGCGTTCACGGCCCAGATGTAGAGGAACCAGTTGCCCCCGATCAGCGCCGAGGAGAGGGTGAGGTTGCGCAGCACCTTCGGGCGCGACAGCAACGGGCGTACCCAGCGCGTGCCCCGCGTCAGCAGCAGAAACGCCAGCACCCACAGGCAGCACCAGGTCAGTCGATGCGCGACGATCTCCAGCGCCGGGACATGCTCCAGCGACTTCCAGTAAATCGGAAACATGCCCCAGATCAGGAATGCCCCGACGGCGGCGAACAGACCTCGATTCACTCCAAGTTTCCCTGATGCAGCGGCTCGGCCGGCGCGCGACTCTAACACCCGGACGCGACGGGGTGTTGGACACGGGCGCGTCCGGTCGCATGCGGCCTCGGTGCTAGACTGACGTCCGTCCATGCTCGGCGCTGGATTCGTCGATGGTCACCTATCCGGATCCGAACTGCGCCCCGGTCGACGCGGTGCCCGAGCATCGCCAACGCACGAATTCCCCGGCCATGTTTCAGGACCCGACCATGCGGTGTCGCAGGATCTGAACGGACCGCAACTGGAGCGTGACGCGCGGGCCGTGGTCGGCGATCAGTTCAGCTGGTCACCCCGCCCGACGGGCGCGTTCACTCGATCCCGCTGACGCCGCGGGTTACCTTGAATCCCGCCTGCTCCAGCGCTTCGATGATGCGAAGCGCATGCGCCTCGTCCTGCGCCTCGACCAACGTATCGAGCACGGCGTCCTTGGGGTGGTGAATCACCTGCAAGCGCTGGTGATGAACCTGCACGATGTTGCCACCGGCCTGGCCGATGGTCGCGGCCACGCGCCCGAGAAAACCGGGGCTGTCCTGGATCGCCACCTGCAGATGCACCAGCCGGGATTCCAGCACGAGCTGGCGGGTCAGGACCGAGGCCAGCAATCGTGTATCGATGTTCGCGCCACACAGTACCAGCCCGACCTTGCGTCCACGATAGCGCTCGGGCTCGGTCAGCATCGCCGCCAGTCCCGCGGCGCCCGCGCCTTCGGCGATGACCTTCTCGACGTTGACGATCAGACCCACGGCACGCTCGATAGCCGTCTCCGGCACCTGGGCGAATTCGTCAACGCACTCACGAATAACCGCGAGTGTCTGTCGACCGACGTTCTTGACCGCGATGCCCTCCGCGATGGTTTGCCCACCCTTGGGCAGATCGGGCTGGCCTGAGATCGCCGCCCATGCCGAGCAATACCCCTCGGATTCGACGCCGACCACGCGAATGCCCGGGTTCATGGCTTTCGCCGCGACGGCGCAGCCGCTGATGAGCCCGCCGCCACCAATGGGCACGACCAACGTGTCCAGATCCGGCTGATCCTCCAGCATTTCCAGCGCAAGCGTGCCCTGGCCGGCCATGACCATGGGATCGTCATAGGGATGGACGAGCGTGCGTCCCTCGGCCACCAGCGCCTCCATCTTGTCCTGAGCCTCGGCCAGGTTTTCGCCGTGGAGGACCACGGTCGCACCGAGATCACGGGTGTTGCGAATCTTGGTGAACGGCGTGTTGACCGGCATCACGATGGTGCTGTCGATACCCAGACGACCGGCGTGATAAGCCACGGCCTGGGCGTGGTTGCCGGCCGACATCGCCACCACACCGGCGCGGCGCTCGTCCTCGGTCAGCGACGCCAGCTTGTTGAGAGCACCGCGTTCCTTGAACGACGCGGTGAACTGGAAGGTCTCGAACTTGAGGTAGACCTCGGCGCCGGTCATCTTCGACAGCACGCGGGAGCGTTGCAGCGCTGTGCGGTTGACCTGCCCCGCCACAGTGCTGGCGGCGGCGCGGATGTCATCGAAGGTGATCATGGCGGATGCCCCGGAAATCAGCGGGGCAGTGTATACCCGGACAAGGCAACACGGATTGATTCACGCCGCGAAGCGACTGCCGGAACACCGGCCAGGCGAGGGCGTGCGAACCGGTCCGTGGGCTCCTAGCGCGGCGGCGCGGGCAGTTCGAACGTGATGCAGGCACCCCGCCCCGGCTCGCCTTCGGCCGAGATCCGTCCATCGTGGGCACGGACGATCTTCTCCGCGACCGCCAGCCCCATCCCCATGCCGGGGTAACGGCTCTCCGGGTTGAGGCGCTGGTAGACGCGAAACATCCGCTCCGCGTGCGCCGGCTTGAAGCCGATGCCGTTGTCACGCAGTTGATAGCGGACACGTGTCCCGGCCTGAATCAGTTCACCGTGCAGATGAATGTGCACCGGTCCATCCTGGCGGCGGAACTTCAAGGCGTTGTGGACCAGGCACCTGAGCACGCGCATCAACTGCGTCGGCTCGCCGAACAGCGGCGGCAGACTGCCGAGACAGAGGTAGACCGGACCGTCGCTGAAGCTGTCGGCCAGATCGGCGAACACGCCACCGAGCAATTCGTCCATCTCGATGGCCCGGAACGGACCGCCGTTGCGGGTCGCACGCGACAGTTCCAGCATCGCGCCGAGCATGTTGCTCATGGTGTCGGCGCCCTTCTGGATCTGCTCCAGGTATTCGTCGCTGCCCTCCGGCAGCTCGCTGCCAAACCGCTGGCGGAACAAATCGTTGAAGCCACGGATCGCACGAAGCGGAGCGCTCAGGTCGTGGGAGACGATGTAGACGAATTGCTCCAGCTCGGCATGCAAGGCTTCCAGGCGCTCCTTGGCATCCTGCAATTCGGTGATGTCAACCGCCACGCCGGCCACGCCACTGACCTCGCCGTGAATGTCCCGCAACGGAAACTTGGCGCTCAGCATGGTCCGGGTCGTCCCGTCGACCACCATGGACACCTGCCGGTTCATCAACTGCTTGGTGGTCATGACCCGCTGGTCATCGTCACGGTATTGCCGCGCCAGCTCCGCCGGCACGAAGGCGTCATCGGGTTGACCGGTGACGGCATCCGGATCATCCACCCCCAGTACGTGAGCCCAGGTCGGGTTCACCAGCAGGTAGCGCGACTCACGGTCCTTGGCGTAGATGAACAACGGCGCGTAGCGGATGATGTTGTCCAGTAGCTGCCGCGCCTCGTGCAGAGCCAGCTCGGCGTGTTTGCGTTTGTGAACGTCGAGCAACGCGCCAGCCAGGCGGATGCCGCCATCGGCGGTCGGCACCGCCTCACCCTTCAACGCATACCATCGATAGGCGCCATCCGGCTGCCGCAGGCGAACGGTGTGGTCGAAGGAGGCGATCGTTTCCGCCGCTTCCAGCACCTCGAAAACCGCGCGGTCCTCAGGGTGCGCCAGTCCGCGCAACCACGCGGTCGTGGCCGGTGACGCGGAGTCCAGGCCGAGCATCTCGTACATGCGGTCGGACCACCACATGACACCGTCATCTCCCGGCTCCCGCTGCCACAGGCCGACACCGCCCCCGCGCACCGCCTGGGTCAGGTGCTCGCGTGTGCTGGCCAGCTCCCGGACCAGCTCCTGTTCACGCTGCAGATTGCGGCGTGCACGCACCAGCAACCACAGCACGACCAGCGTGAGAGGCAACCCCACGAGCAGGAAGTAGGTGAGCTGAAACACCCCCTGGACGGCGCTGTCGGGCGACCGCAGTACACCCCAGATCGGCGGCAGGCTGATCAGCACCGTCCCCGCCCAGAGGCCGATATTCGCGGCCAGAGCCACCCGCGCGGTGGCCAGGACGGTGATCAGCATGAACAGCAGCGGGATGAATGCGAACACCGGCATGAAAGCGCTGGTCGACGGATCCTCGAACAGCGGTCCGTGCATCACGCTGGTGATACGGATCAGTACGCCCGCCGTCACCGCAAGCGCGAGCGCGTTGCCACACCAGAGCACCAACGCCGGCCGCCAAAGGCAAACCAGACCCGGCACCAGACAAAGCACCGCGGTGACACCGGTCGCCACGTAGTCGATCCAGCCGTCGTAGGGCAGACGCAGGATGGTGAGGAACATCAGCCCGCACAACAGCGTGAGCCCGACGGAGGACACGACCACCGTCCGGCGTTGCGTTGCGTTGATCGCGTGAACCGGATCCGTACCGGACTGCGCCGCGGGCATCATTGGTTGCGTCGTCCCTCCGATCGTCGACGCGACAGATACCGGCTACGCGTCGATCAATGCGTCCAGCATAGCCAATCGGCGACGCAGCTCCGACGTTGAACACCCCAGCACGGTGACGTGACCGACCTTGCGACCCGGTCGCGCGGACTTGCCGTACGCATGAATCCGCACACCGGGAATCGCCGCGAGTTCCGCCGTCGCCGGCATCGAGCCGATGGCGTTCAGCATGACGCAGGGCTGACGCAGCGCCGTCTCGCCCAGCGGCAAGTCCAGCACCGCGCGCACGTGATTCTCGAACTGGCTGCACACGGCACCGTCGATGGTCCAGTGCCCGGAGTTGTGCACACGCGGCGCGATTTCGTTGGCGAGCAGACGACCCTCGGCGACGAAGAACTCGAACGCCATGACGCCGACATGATCCAGCGCCCGCATCACCTTGGACAGGGCTGCTTCCGCCGCGGGTTGCAGCGCGTCACCCTCCACCGGGGTCGACCGGCGCAGAATGCCGTCGCGGTGCACGTTCTCGGTCAGGGTGTAGCAGCGAATCTCGCCTTCGCGACTGCGTACGCCGATCATCGAGACTTCCCGCTGAAACGGGACGAAGGCCTCCAGCACGCAGGGCTGGGCACCCACCGCGTCCCAGGCGGCGTCCAGTTCATCCGCCCCGCGGATGACGACCTGACCCTTGCCGTCATACCCGAAGCGACGCGTCTTCAGCACCGCGGGCAAACCGACCGTCGCAGCCGCCTGACTCAGTGACCCCGCATCATTGACCTCGGCCCACGGCGCCACCGCGATATCGAGGTCCTCGAAAAGCTGCTTTTCGTGCCCACGATCCTGCGCGCAGGCCAGTGAGACCGCGCCCGGCGCCGCGGGGATCAGCCTGGCAACGTGCTCCACCGCGGCAACCGGCACGTTCTCGAACTCGTAGGTCGCCGAATCCGCGCCCTGCGCGAAGGCCTCCAGCGCCGCAGGGTCCTCATAGTCGCCACGGATGTGACGCCCAGCGGCCGCGGCACAGGGCGCCTCGACCGGATCCAGGAACTGGCAACGCACGTCCAGCGGCAGCGCCGCCAACGCAAGCATGCGGCCGAGCTGACCGCCTCCGAAGATCGCGAGCTTCATGCGGGGGTGCGCGGGTCCGGATCGTCGAGCACGCGCGCCGTCTGGGTTCGCCGGAACTGCTCCAGCGCCTCACGAACCGCTGGCTGGTGCGCGCCGACGATCGCCGCCGCCAGCAGTCCGGCATTGGCCGCACCGGCACGCCCGATGGCCAGCGTCCCGACCGGTATGCCCGCCGGCATCTGCGCGATCGACAGCAGGGAATCCATCCCGTTCAGCGCGCGTGACTGCACCGGCACGCCGAGCACCGGCACGATGGTCTTGGCTGCCACCATGCCCGGCAGATGCGCCGCGCCCCCCGCACCGGCGATGATCGCCAGCAAACCGCGGGACTGGGCGGATTCCGCGTATTCGAACAGCAGGTCGGGCGTGCGGTGGGCCGAGACGACCCGCACCTCGTGGCCGACGCCCAGCGCGTCCAGTTTTTCCACGGCATGCTGCATGGTGTCCCAGTCAGAACGGGACCCCATGATGACGCCGACGACAGGAGATTCGCTCACCAGATAGCTCTCGCCATTGAGGAGGGCCGGAACAGCCGAAAGGCACGCGCGCCAACGGGTCACGCGAGACCGGAAATCAGGCTGTAAAACCCCCGAGGGAAAGCGCCATATTATGGCATGCGTGCCACGTTGGAAGCGACTGAACGCTCAGCAAAACACGGATTGACGCGCCGTCGGCGCCGCACGGCACCAGGCCACGTGATTCCGCACCCGCCCCGGATTAGTCGACGAGGAACTGGGCGTTCACGGTGGCCCGTATGGCGATGCGCCCGGTCTCGTAACCCGCGGCCGCATCGGCGGATTCCGCCGACATGCGCATGACCATCTGCGGCATGGGCTGCGGCGACGGTGAACTGCCGGTGGTGACACTTCTCGGCCCGCTCAGCGTCACACCCAGAGCGTCCGCCAGCACCTTGGCCTGCGCCTCGGCATCCTTCGCCGCCGAGGCAAGCACCTCGCGCTCCAGCTTCTGGCGCTCCGAATGATCGAACACCGGCGGCTGGACCTGATTCACGCCCGCCTCGACGGCGCCCGCCATCAAGTCACCGAGGCGCGACAGATCGTCGACCTGCACGGTGATCTGCCGGATCACGACATAGCCCTGCAGCTCCCGGCGCCGCGGCTCACCCAGCCAGGTGTACTCGGGGCGGATGTTCAGGCCGGTGGTCTTGACGTGATCCCGGTCGACGTCGAGACGGTCCGTCAGCTTCAGTATCCGCGCGACGACCTGATCCGCCTGCTTTTGCGCGGCGGCGACGGTATCCGCCTGATGCTCCACGCCCATTTGCAACGTGGCCTTGTCCGGCGCCACCTGGACGGTCGCCTCGCCGGTCACCGTGATGGTGTTCGGCTCCGATGCCGGCTCGGCGGCCGACTGACCACATCCGGTCAGCAGCGAACAAACCAGCAAACCCTTGAACCAGCTTCGTGCCATCCCAACTTCCTCTCGTGTCACCTGCCGACTAGGACCGGCCGACGATGCGCCGGTTCCTGCGCGCGATACAATAGGCCATCACTCTGGCGAAGATGGCTCTTCGCAACCACCGCACGGACTTCCCCGCTATGCAAGGCTCCACCAGCGAACCTGTCACCCTTCGTCGCGACGTGATCGGCATTCTGATCCCTGCCGGCGACCGGGTCGAGTTGCCGGAAGACACCGACGCGGTGATCACCCAGGCACTGGGCGGCAGCTACACGATTTATGTCGAAGGCCACCTGTTCCGGATCGACGGCAAGGACGCGGACGCGCTGGGCAAGGAGCCCGAGGGTGAACTGACGCTGCCGGAAGATGCCAGCGATGCCGACGTGGAAAAGCTGATCTGGGAGCAGATGAAAACCTGCTACGACCCGGAAATCCCGGTGAACATCGTCGACCTGGGCCTGATCTACTCCTGCAAGGTCGACCACGACGACGCCGGACGCAAGGTGCGTGTCGAGATGACGCTGACCGCCCCAGGCTGCGGCATGGGAGACATCCTGGTCGGCGATGTCCGCAACAAGGTCCTGCAGGTGCCGACGGTGGAAAGCGCGGACGTGGAACTCGTGTTCGATCCGCCCTGGAACCAGGGAATGATGTCCGAGGCGGCGCGACTCGCCACGGGCATGCTGTAGAAACTCAGCGCTTCATCCGCGCGGCCGTGGACCATTCGTCCGTCAGGTAGCGGCCCAACGCGATCAGTATCGGCATGCGCGGATCAGCCGACTTGCCATCCGCCAGGCGCATGATCTGCTGGTAGTACCAGCCCTGCTGCCCCAGCACGTTGACCAGCTTGAGCAGGAATACGGACGAGTTCCCGCCCCAGACACCCGTGCCCAGCCGTATCGATGACTCGTAGCGGGGCGCCGTGTCGAGTTCACGCGACAACAGGCGCAGTGGCACATCCGGGTCGGTGCAAAGCGGCCGGCCAAGGCCGATCACATCGGCGTCTCCCGACGCCAGCGCGTCCTCCATCACGGTACGCGACCGGAAACCACCGGTGACCATCAGCGGCATCTTGCGCACGGCACGGACCTTCGCCGCAAAGTCCAGGAAATAAGCCTCACGCTCGCGCGTGCTCTGCCGGGTCTCGGCGCCCTCGGCGGCGGTTTCCTCCCGGCCGCTGTAGCCAAGCAACCGGGGCTGCTCGTAGTTGCCTCCGGAGATCTCGAGCAGGTCGATGCCTTCGTCGTTCAGCCACTCCACGACCTGCAAGCAGTCATTCTCGTCAAACCCTCCCTTCTGGAAATCGGCGGAATTCAGCTTCACCGCGACCGGGAAATCCGGCCCCACCGTGGAGCGGACGCGGCGTACGGCTTCGAGCAGGAACCGCGCGCGGTTCTCCAGCGAACCACCCCAGCGGTCCGTGCGCCGATTGGTCACCGGCGACAGAAATGACGACAGCAGATAGCCATGCGCGCCGTGAACCTGCACACCAGTGAAGCCGGTCTGCTTGGCAATGCCCGCGACGCGGCCGAATCGGCCGATGAAGTCCTGTATTTCATCCTCGGAAACCGCGCGGGGTCTGGCGTAGTTGCCGGCAAGCTTGAGCTGCACATCGGACGGCGCGAGTGGCTGGCGCGTGACGTAGCGCGGGCTTTGCCGGCCCGCATGCGAAATCTGCATCCATAGCTGGTTGCCGGCTGACGTGCCTGCGCGCGCCCAGGACTCCAGCATTGACAGCCCGCCATTGCCATCGATCGCGACGTTGCCAGGCCGCTCAAGCACGCGGCGGTCAATCATCACGTTCCCGGTCAGCAGCAGGCCGGCGCCGCCCTCGGACCAGAGACGGTAAAGCCGCTGATGCCGCTCCGTGGCCCGCAGCCACGGATCCGCAAGGCCCTCCGTCATCGCGGCCTTGGCCAGCCGGTTCGGCAGCGTCGCACCGCATGGCAGTTTCAGCGGCTCGCCCAGACCGGGCTGATTGCTGGTCATCGATTCCCTCCTCGCGGTCGTCATCGCACGGGGCGCATTGTTTCATGCATCGGAGGCGTTGGCCCCACATGACCTGCCGCCAGGATTGCGTCTACACTTGCGCCATGTTGACGCGCCGAATCCCCAGCATTCGCTCGGTGGTCCTGTTGATCTGCACCCTGCTCCCGCTTGGCGTCGCGCACGCCGACTGGCTGGTGCTGCAACGGGTCACCGATGCCGACGGCAGCACGCGTCCAGCCTATAGCTGGGTTGGCTCGTCGCGATTTCGCTACGACGACGGCCGCATAGCGGTGATCGCCGACCTCGAAGCCGGGCGGGTCCACCTGCTGGACCACGCGCATAAGACGCGAACCACGCGACACCTCGCGACCAGTGCAGCTCCGCCGCTGCGCGCATTCACACCGGAAGGCGGCGGCCGGTTCCAGGACTGGGCATTCAACCGTTACGTGCTGGTCAAGGATCGCAACCTGATCGAGGTCGGAACCAGCACCGATGTCGACGCGACGCTCACCCGCCATTATCGGGCAATGTTGTCCGCGATCGGCGCCGGCGCGGACAACCGCATCCTGGAGCTGCCCGGATTTCCACTGTGGACCACGCTCCGGGATCGTGACACTGGCGAACTGTTGGGGCGCCGGGAAACAGTGAGCATCGTGAAGCGCACCGCGTATCCGGCGACCTACCGCATACCGGGGGAGTACCGGACCATTGACCCAGAATGAACGCAGTGGCCCCGAGCAGTCAGCGCAGGCACGCAAGGAGGCGGCCGTGCAGATCGTAGGGGTGGACATCGGCTTTGGCTTCACCAAGGTCACGGATGGCAGACAGGTCGAGGTGTTCAAGTCGGTGCTGGGTGATCCAGCCGACATTCAGTTTCGCGAGAGCCTGATGGATGGCAGTTCCACCCTGCCACCGCATCGCCATATCGAAACCGAGGATGGCGCGTGGTTCGTGGGAGAGCTGGCGGAGTCGCAAAGCCGGGGGCGGACCTTCACGCTGGATCAGGACAAGCTGATTGCCGGTTTTCTGCGCACCCTGACGCTGACGGCGCTGGCCTCGACGGTCGAGGACGGCAAACCGGTTCGGCTCGTCACCGGTTTGCCGATCAGCTACTACCGGCGGCACAAGGACGAGCTCGTCGAGAAGCTCCAGAAGCGTCACGAGTTCGCCACCATCGACCACCAGGGCGTGCGGACGACACGCAGCGTGAACATCGATCGTGTCCGCGTGATTCCGCAACCCTTCGGCACCATGTTCCACCTGCTGCTGAACGATTTCGGCAAGGCCGCGGACCGTCGGCTGGCCACAGAGAAGATCGGCATCATCGATATCGGCTTCAAGACAGCCGACTACACGATTTCGAACAAGACGCGATACTCCGAGCGCGGGAGCCAGTCCACCGACGCCGGCATCGCAAAGGCGTTCAAGGGGATCGCGGCCGCGCTGCACGAGAAGAGCGGCGTGAACGTCGAGCTCTACCGACTCTATGACGCGGTGTCGCAGGGCAGCATCAAGATCCGGGGCCGCACCTTCGATCTCGAGAAGATCACGGCGCACGCCATGCAACGGCTCGCAAGCAGCATCGCCAATGAGGTTAATCAGCTCTGGGCTGATGACTGGGACATCGACACCATTGTCGTCACCGGCGGCGGCGGCGCGGCGCTCGCCCCTTACCTGTCCGGTCAGCTCGTTGGCCAAGTGTTGGAGGTCAAGGCCGACGAGGACACGCGGCTGAACAATGTCCGGGGCTACCAGAAGTACGGCGTGCACCTGTGGCAGAGATAGATCAGAACTGGGTCAATAGCCTCGAGTACCGGTCCATCGTCGCGCCTTCACTCAAGGTCTGCGCGAGTCTGGCTGCATCGCGCAATGAGCCCTGGCTCGCCACCGACCTGCCCTGCATGCTGGCGCTACATCACGTGGTCACGAAGCTGCTCGGCATTTACTCCGATGAATGGGGCAATCTCGGCGACGCTTCCAGCCCGGAGGCGCTGGAGAAGATGCCGGATGCAACACTGGCGCTGGTCATGCAGGAGGCCGAGTTCTCCCGGGAGGCCGTGGCCGAATGCATCGATGCCGTGCACCGCGCCTACGACATGCTACTGGACGCCCGGGTCATCGCGACCACGGAGCCGATGCTCGCGGCGGCCTGGCGGGCCATGACCGCCAGCGACGACATCAGTGCCGAGGCGCTGATCGGCGCCGTGGCAGGAAACGTCGTTCAGGCGATCGACGAATGGGAGCAGTCGCGCACCCGGCAGTAATTGGACGATCGTTCATTTACGCGCACAGTACGCCGGTGTATGGTTCGATGTCTGACAGAGTAGGACGCTCGATGAGAGGCATGCCATGAGCACACCCGCAGAGAAATTCCCGGCAACGGACGCCGCACCGGATGTCGCGTCCATTGACGCGATCTTCAAGTCTCAACAGGAGACCGCATTGCGGTGGCGACGCTCGACGGCGGCCGAACGCATTGAGCGGATCAAGCGGCTGGTGGCGCTGATCCAGGACAATACGGACCGAATCTATCAGGCGGCCTACGCCGACTTTCGCAAGCCGGAACCCGAGGTCGACATCTCGGAGATCATGCCGGTGCTTGCCGAAGCCCGGAAGAACATCAAGAAGCTCAAGCGCTGGATGAAGCCCTTGCGCGTCCGCCCGACGGCGACAACGTTCGGCACCAAGGCCTGGGTGCAGTACGAACCCCGTGGCGTCAGCCTGATCATCTCACCCTGGAATTACCCGCTGAACCTGAGCTTCATGCCCCTGGTCAGCGCGCTCGGCGCAGGCTGCACTGCGATCATCAAGCCATCCGAAATGACACCGAACATGTCGGCGCTCATGCGTGAGCTGATCGAATCGGCATTCGACCCGAGCGAGGTCGCCGTCATCGAGGGTGATGTCCGCGCCTCCCAGGCTCTGCTGTCGCTGCCATTCGACCACATCTTCTTCACCGGCAGCCCCACGGTCGGCAAGATCGTCATGAAGGCTGCGGCCGAACATCTGACCTCGGTCACCCTGGAACTGGGCGGCAAGAGTCCGGTGATCGTCGATGAAACTTCCAACGTCCAGCGGGCGGCCGAAAGCGTGGCTTGGGGCAAGTTCAGCAATAACGGGCAGACCTGCATCGCGCCGGACTATCTCTACGTTCACGAATCCGTGAGGGACGAGTTTGTCGCCGCGGCGGGGGCGCAACTCGAGAAGTTCTATGGAGCCGCTCCCGAACAAAGCCCCGACTATTGCCGTATCGTCAACGAGCGGCATCACGGTCGTATTCACTCGCTGATGCAGGGTGCGGTGGAGCAGGGCGCCAAGGTTGCACACGGCGGCCAGTCCAACGATGCGGAGTGCTATCTCGCGCCAACCATCCTGACGGATGTGCCGAACGACGCCCGCATCATGGAAGAGGAGATCTTCGGCCCTCTTCTGCCGGTGCTCACCTACCGCAATCTGGATGACGTGCTGGCACACGTCAACGCCAATCCCAAACCACTGGCGCTCTACCTGTTCACTCGCGACAAGGCGACCATGAACAAGGTCATGTCCAGCACCTCGGCCGGCAGCACCGGCATCAATACGAACATGGTTCAGTACCTGCACGGGAATCTCCCGTTCGGCGGAGTGAACAATAGCGGCATCGGCAATGCCCACGGCCATTGGGGCTTCAAGGCGTTCTCCCATGAACGCTCCGTGGTTCAGGACAAGTTTTCGATGACCAAGATGTTCAATCCGCCGTATACGGATTTCGTCAAGAAGATGATCAAGTTCACCGTGAACTACGCCGCCTGACCCCAGGCGCTACCGATCATCACCAAAAAGGCGCCATCGGGCGCCTTTTTTATTGGCACGAGTCACGGACGGATCGGCCATAAAAAATTTCGCCTGTCAAGCATTTTCGAAAGACAGGCGAAATACTCAAAGTCTATATGGGATAAGGACTTGCGTCTTCTCACCGCCCTCTCGCGCAGTCCCACTCAAAAAGGCCAGGAGCCACATAGGGGC
>CALBOV010000098.1 GCA_937896565.1 uncultured Salinisphaerales bacterium | reverse complement strand
GACGGCGTGCCGGACTTCCGCGACAAGTGCCCGAACACACCGCCCGGAATCCCGGTCGACCGCAACGGCTGTCCGCTGGATTCCGATGGCGATGGCGTGCCGGATTCGCAGGACAAGTGCCCGAATACGCCACAGGGCGTGCCGGTTGATCGTCATGGCTGTCCGTTCGACACCGACGGCGACGGCGTGCCGGACTACAAGGACAACTGTCCGAACACGCAGCCCGGTGTGGCGGTGGACGAGCGCGGTTGCTCCCTGGATCTGGATGGCGATGGCGTGCTGAACCGGGATGACCTGTGCCCCAACACCCTGCCCGGCCTCGAGGTCGACAAGACCGGCTGCCCGATCCGGAACCAGGAGCTGGTGCTGGATGGCGTGCACTTCGAGTTCAACAAGGCGACGCTGCGGCCCGATGCCAAGACCATCCTGGATCGCGTGGCCAAGTCGCTGGCCGACCAGCCCGAGGTGAGGGCTGAAATCGCCGGTCACACGGACTCGATCGGATCGGCGGCGTACAACCAGAAGCTCTCGGAGCAGCGCGCTGCGTCGGTCCGCAACTACCTGATCAGCAAGGGAGTCAACCCGGACAGCCTGGTTTCCCGCGGCTACGGCGAGACCCAGCCGGTTGCGAACAACGCAACCGAGGAAGGTCAGGCCCGCAACCGCCGGACGGAGCTGCGCCTGGCGGAGTAGCGCTCCCGCCCGCTCGCATGGACAACGCCCGGGTGGCTTCCACCCGGGCGTTTTTTTGTGCAACATCGGGTTGGAACACTTGCATCGCGCTTGTCCGTCAGGGGTCCGGAGCCACCATGAGCGTCCGGCTGGACAAGCCACCCGGTACAAGATCACATGCCCATGGGGCGGAGTGACAGGACAATCGCCGTTTCGACCTTCTCAGACGCCGCTCATGACCAGGACGCTGAACGCGCGGGGTCGGCAAGAATCCTGCTGCTGGGTCCCGATCCGGATACCGGCCAGCTCATCGAGCGCGAACTCCGCAACCGCGGCATTGCCGCGCATGTCATCCAGACACGCGTCGACGACGACCTCGCGACCGGCATCCGCACGGAGCGCCCGCTGATCCTGATCATCGATCCCTCACTGGAGATCGACACCCCGGCCTGGTGCGCCACCGCACGTGCCGAGGACCCTCAGCTCACGACGCTGCTGCTGGACGGCGGGAGCCGAACCGGCACCGTGCAAACCCTGCGCGATCACGCCGCCCGCGACTGGGTACCGCTCGGCGATCCGGATGCGTTGGCCTTTGTCCTTGAACGTGAGATCGCGTTTTCGCGAACACGCCGTTCCCTGGATGAGCGCGAGCACACCACGCGACTGCTGGAAGCCCAGCAAAAGGCCCTGCTACGCGACATGGGCGTCGCCGTCGCGCTGATCACCGACGGCATCGTCACGGAGGCCAACGAACCGTTCGCCAGATTGGTCGGCGACGACGCTCCGCAGGACATGCCACTGCTTGATTTCATCGACCCCGCGCAGCGGCCGGACGTACGCGATGAGCTCGCCAGCCTGGCCACCGGCGTGAAAACCGCGGCGGATCTGGACCTGCAATTTGCGGCGCACGACGGCGACACACGGCCGCTGCGTGTGGCGTTGCGACGCATCGAGCGCGACGGCGTGACCGGCGTCGAACTCGTCAGTGCGCCCCGGCGCGAATCCCGCGAGGATCCGCGCGGGGTGCGCGCGCAACTGACCGACGCACTGGATCGCATGCGCAGCGACGGCTCCACGGACGTCCTGGCCCTGCTGGAACTGCGCCTGCTGGATATCGACGACCTGGAATCGGAGCTCGGATTCGCGGGCCTTGAGCAACTCATCGAGTCGGTGGAACGTTTTCTCGAGTCACTGCTTGATCAGGACGACCAGCTGTTTGGCGTTGCCCCGGGCCGCCTGATGATCCTGCTCAGACGCGCGGACGCGAAACGCGTCATCGCAAGCTGCCAGGGCTGGCTGGACAAGATCGGCCACGCCGTCTTCCGGACCGACCACCATCAGCTCCACATCGGCATGGGGGGTGTCGTGTATGCCAACGAGCTACGCGAGGAAGCGGAGCCCTGCATCCAGCGTATCGCGCGTCACTGGCAAACCCAGGCCCCAGAGCCCGGAACCGTCGCGCTGCTCGAATCCGACGACGCCGATCTGCAGCAGAAAAAGGCCGAGGAGGACTGGAAGAAGAAGATCCGGTACGCCCTCAAGCATGGCGGATTCTCCCTGAACTACATGCCAATCCTGAAGCTGGACGACGCCGAGGAGCAGCAGTTCGACGCGCTGATCAGGCTGACCACCAAGGACGGCAAGGAATATCAGGCGAGGGATTTCATCCAGGTCGCCGAGCATGCCGGCCTAGTCGCCGAGCTGGACCGGACGGTGGTAGACATTGCCATCGAGCTGCTGATGGACCGGCAGCGCGAGGAAGCGCCGCCAATGCGGCTGTTCGTCAAGCTGTCGGAACAGACCGTCGCCGATCACAAGGCGTTCCTGCAGTGGCTGCGCGTCCGGCTCGTTGGCAAACCGGCGGCCTACCGGCAACTGGTCTTCAACGTTCAGGAGTCCTTCCTGCAAAACCGCTACGAACAGGCCATGGCGCTCTGCGAGGGCGTTCGCCACTTCGGCGCCGGCCTGAGTATCGATTATTTCGGCACCGACGATCGCTCCATGCAGTTGCTGGAGACGCTTTATCCGGATTTCGTCAAACTGCATGCATCGTTCACCAAGGCGGCCTCACAACCTGGCTCGACCCAGAATCGAATGCAGGCTCTGATCGCGAAAGCGCAGGAAGAGGGTATCGAAGTCATCGCGCAGCGCGTGGAGGACGCCGAATCCATGGCCCTGCTCTGGCAGATGGGTGTCGGCTACGTCCAGGGTTTCCACATCAAGGGCCCCAGTCCCGCCGACATCGGCTAGCCGCCTCGATCAAAACCGCCCCGCAGCACCGGTCGCGCGGAACGAACCGTTGGTCGACAGGAACCGGCGGCGATCCCCCGGGCCGGTGGCAGGATTACCGACGGGCATCGGCCGCTGTTGCCAGTTGTTTGCAGAAACTGACGAGTACTGCTTGAAATTGCGGCGTTTTCCGACAAGCGAGTAGCCGTGAATTTCCTGTAAACGTGATAATCTTCGCTGAATGACGATTTCCCATGTCTTCGTCAGGGCCTGGGCAACCGGAGAGTTACCTCATGACGTCAGTTTCTCGCTCGTTCGTGCTTTTTTCAGTGATCCTCGGACTGGCCGCCTGTGGCGGTGAAGTTCGCAGCCCTGACTTCACGCCTCAGCTCGATCACATCGCGGTCAACCCGACGCCGATCACCATCGCGGAACAGACCACCCGGCAGCTGACGGCCACGGGCTTCTATACGACCCCGCCGTCCGAGGGACAGACGTTCACGCCGATTGACGTGACCGCCGACGTCAGCTGGTCCAGTGCGGATTCAAGCTTCGTGTCGGTGAGCGAAACCGGCGTGATCAGCGGCGAGAACGTGACGACCAGCGCGATTGACATCACCGCCACCATGGACGGCCAATCCGGCGTCGCCCGGGTATCGGTGCTCGCCGGCGTGGTCAACTCGCTTACCGTCTACTTTGGCAGCAACTGCACCGGCATCACCGGTCGCGCCGACATTTCGCAGGATTCCAGCGCACGGCTGAGCGCCGAGGCCACGTTCACCGACCCAACGTCGGGTAACGTCATCCCCGCGCTGACGCAGTGCTATCAGAGCGAAGTGGACTGGGTCAGTGCCGCCCCCGAAACGGTCTGCGTGGAAACCGCCGACTCGCCGACGCTCTGCCCCGGCCTGGCGGACACCGAACGCGAGCCGATTCCGGGACGCATCTGGGGCGAGGAATTTAACGACCAGGGCGTGAACGTCACCGCCACCTTCACGCAATCCAGCGGGGAGACGGCCACCGATTCGATTCCCGTGTTCGTCAGCGACGCGACACTGACCAGCATCTTCCTGTGTCCTGACGTCGCCGGCGCCACCGAATGTCTGCCCGGCGTGAGCACGCCGCGCGGTACCACGGTGTCCTATCGCGTTTACGGCGAGTTCTCCGACGGCGAATGCCGCGATGTCACCGGACTGGCCGGCGAGCCGCCGTCCGATCTGCGCAATGACCCGACCGTCGAGGTCACGCCGACGAGCGCGACCACCCGACTTGCCGTTGGCGGCTACAAGCAGACATCAGGTATCCCGATCACCGTGGCGCCAGCCGTTGCGGACGAGACGGTGGAACCCGGCGAGCCGATCACCTTCGGCTCGATGGATTCGGTCGATCCTGCGTTCTGTCAGGATCCGGGGCCGTACACGCCGGACACCGGGGTGGAAGCATCCATCACGCTGGCGGCGACCGTTCCGGAATTCGAAGACGTCGATGCCATCTCCACCGTCGCGATTCTGCCGACGGATGTCACGGCCATCTACGTGTGTCCGGAAGACCGGATGAACGAGAACACCTGCGTGCCGTGCCCCGGCACGACGTCCGAAGATGATCAGGATGCCTGCTACATCGCTTCCGGCGATACACCGGTCTTTGTCGGCAACGGCCTGAATCGGGATTTCCTGGCCTTCGCGATCCTGTCCGACGACTCGCGGCTCAACTACACGGACAATGAGCAGCTCACCTGGGTGGTCGAGGCGGAGGAAGCGGATCTGATCCCGAATACCGCCGACCTGGCCACCATCGAAAACGGCGATGACCTGAACGAGGACGGCGACACCACCGAGGGCCGCCTGTCTGTCAGCCCGCAGGCGAAGGCCACCTGCGAGGCCGCCGGTGTTTCGCCCTGTGACGTGATCGTGGGTGCTCAATATCTGATCCCCGGCACCAGCACCACGCTGGTGGACGCACTGACCGCCACCATCACCGGCGTGCAGCCCACCAACATCGTGGTCACGTCGGATCCGGAAGACGGCTGCATCTCCTCCGGGCTCGGCGCGATCTCCATCCCGCTGCTGCTGGAAGTCACTACCGCACAGCTGACCGCATCCGTGGATATCACGCTGCTGGATGACAACGACGCGCCGATTCCGGGCGAGAACTTCGTGGACACGAATTTCCCCGGCGTGCTGTGGGAAGACCCGATCGAAGGGACCTGGGACAACTCGGCCGACATGTGCGTCGAATCCGCGTTCGGACTGTTCGGTTCTCCGGTCACCGTCTCGAGCACGGGCCTGGTCGAACCCAACCTGCTGGTCACGGGACAGGCCTGCGTTGCCGGGTCGATCCGCGATGACGCGGGCGAACTGATCGACCCGCCGGGCGACGACACCGACCCGCTGATCGACGGCGGCACGATCACGGTCGACACCTTGTCCCTGCTCGCGGTGACCTGCGCGCTCGGAGACGGCTTCGATTCCGCCGAGCCTGGCGAGTAAAAGAACGAAAGACATGTTCCCCGGCGGCCACCCGCCGCCGGTGAACATGGAACGTGCCGGTGCGCCCCTCGTTCGAGCAGGCTCGATACCCTGCCCCGCAACCGCGAGAACGACACGCCGGGCGCCGACGCATCCGCAACGCATGAAGACCCCGCACCTGGTCTCCGAACGTCACCGGGCCACGCGGAGAACGGTCGGGCAAGGTCAATGACCGAAACCACGCTGGACGTCACGCGCATTCGCGCCATCACCTTCGACTTCGATGACACCCTGTGGCCGATCGCCCCGGTGATACAACGAGCCGAGCAGGTGCTGCGCGACTGGTTCGCCGAGCACGCGCCGGCGGTGCTGGAACGCTACGACGAGGCCGCTGTTCATGCATTGCGGCAGCGGGTCGGAGACGCCAATCCCGAACTGCTGCACGACATGACGGCGCTGCGCCTGAAAACGATTCGCGTGATGCTCGATTCGGTGGGTGCGGATACACAACGCGCCGACGATGCCTTCGCGGCCTTCTACGCAGCACGCAACGCGGTCGTGTGCTTCGACGACGTGGCCGAGGGGCTCGGCCGGCTCGCCAAGCGCTTCCGGCTGGCGGGCCTGACCAACGGCAACGGCCGACCCGGCCCCGATACCGGCCTGCATGTGCTGGAACACACCGTCTATGCCCGCGAGGTTGGTTGCGCAAAGCCCGATCCGCGCATCTTCGCCCACACGGCCGACCATCTGGAGCTGCAACCGGATGCGATCCTCCACGTCGGCGACCATCCTCATGCCGATGTGGCCGGCGCGCGGGCGTCAGGCTTCCAGGCCGTCTGGTTGAGCCGGCTGGATTCGACCTGGCCGACGACGGATCGCCCGCCCGTGACCGTCCGCTGCCTGCGCGAACTCGCGGATCGCCTGGGCGCCTGAATGCCGGTGCGCCTGCTGCCCTGCCTGTTGCTCATCGCAACGGCATCATTCGCGCGGGCGGAGGCTGCCGCCCCCGTCGTCCGACCGGAGGTGATCGCCAGTTTTCCGCATGATCGGGGTGCCTTCACCCAGGGACTGGCGTTTCTCGGAGCCCAGCTGCTGGAGAGCACGGGACAGCGCGGCGAGTCCGAGCTGCGCTGGGTCGACCTGGAATCCGGCGACGTGGAAAGGGCGATCGCACTGCCCTCGACCTGGTTCGGCGAGGGACTGGCCGTGGATGACCATCACCGGCTGATCCAGCTGACCTGGCGAGCCGGTCAGGCAATGGTCTGGTCTCGCCAGGGACGGGAACTCGATCGCTGGAGCTACGCCGGCGAAGGCTGGGGGCTGACCTTCGACGGCCGGGACTTGATCCGCAGCGACGGCAGCGCCACGCTGACCTGGCATGCCGCCGACGACTTCACGCCCTTGCGTCACGTGGAGGTCCGCGACGGCGCGAAGCCGGTTCGCAATCTCAATGAACTGGAATGGATCAACGGCCACGTGCTGGCCAATGTCTGGCACTCGCGCCGGATCGCGGTCATCGAGCCTCGAACGGGCCAGGTGGTGTTGTGGCTGGACCTGTCGGACCTGGATGCCGACACCTCGCGACGCGCGGAGAACACGCTCAACGGCATCGCGTGGATGGCGGACTCCCAGCGGCTGTTCGTCACCGGCAAACGCTGGGGCAAGCTGTACGAAATCACCGTCCCGGCACGCCTGCTGCGCGCCGGGAACCAGGGGGACTAGACCCGAGCCCGCATGATCCCGATACGCGACGACAACCCCACGCGCACACCGCCCATACTGACCTGGCTGGTGATCGGCCTGTGCGTGCTGGTGTTTCTGTGGGAATGGTCACTGGGCGCGGCCGCGCAGCAGGCGATCTTCGGCTACGGACTGATCCCGGCACGACTGCTCCAGGGAGCGATGCTGCCACCGGAGATCGGCACCGTCCCGGCGGTGCTCACGGTCTTCACCTCCATGTTCCTGCATGGCGGCTGGATGCACTTGATCGGCAACATGCTCTACCTGTGGATCTTCTCGGACAACGTCGAAGACGCGATGGGACATGGCCGCTTCCTCGTGTTCTATCTGCTTTGCGGCATCGGCGCGGCACTGGCTCAGGCCCTGCCCGCACCGGCATCCACGGTCCCGATGGTCGGGGCGAGCGGCGCCATCTCCGGGGTGCTGGGCGCCTATCTGGTGCTGTATCCCAACGCCCGGGTCACCGTGGTGATTCCGCTGGGCTTCTACCTGCATGTCACCAGATTGCCCGCCGTGGCGGTGCTGGGCCTCTGGTTCCTCATGCAGCTGCTGTCCGAACTGCTGAGCGGCGCGGGTTCGGGCGTCGCCTTCCGCGCCCATATCGGCGGATTCGTTGCCGGCCTGGTGCTGGTGTTCGCCTTCCTGCCGCGCCGCCGCTAGCCCGAGCGCCATCTCGCCCGGCGACGTCAGCGCGAACCTGTTCACCCGTCGCCGGCCCCGCCATCGTGGCAAACTCCCGCGCCAGACACGCAGAGGATGCCCAGGCCTTGGAGCCCGATCGATCGGTTTACGAGATCCTGCTGACAGAGGACGATGCACGCGTGTGCAAGGACGTGCCCGAATCCGCCTGCAATCATCTGCCGCGGAACTTCCTGATCCATATCGTGGCCCTGGCCGCGACCAAGACCGGCGATCATCTGGGCAGTGCCAAGCTGGTGCTGGTCTGGGTGCTGGGCGCCGTCGGCGCGCCGGGATTCATGGCCGGCCTCACCGTACCCATTCGCGAGTCGCTGGCCCTGGTCCCGCAGCTGCTGGTCGCCGCGTGGATCCGACACCATCGGATTCGAAAATGGTTCTGGGTGCTGGGCAGCGCCATCCAGGGTGCCTGCATGGCCGCGATGGGGCTGGTGGCGTTGCACGGCCATGGCGCCAGCGCCGGCTGGACACTGCTGGGCCTGCTGGTCGCATTCAGCCTTGCACGCGGCGTGTGCTCCGTCGCCATCAAGGACGTCCAGGGCAAGACGGTGTCGCGGCGCACGCGAGGCAAGGCCTCGGGATACGCATCGTCCATCGCCGGCGGCGCCGCGCTGGTGATCGGCGCGACCGGCCTGCTGTCCGGCGGCGAGAGCCTTGGCTACCTGGCGGCACTGCTTTTCGGTGCCGGCGGCCTCTGGTTGGGAGCCGCGTTCAGCTACGCATTTGTTCGCGAGGAACCCGGACAGATCAGCGGTGGAGGCAACGCCGCGGTCGAAGCGGTGCGCCAGCTGTCGCTGCTGCGTCGCGACGCCCAGTTCCGCCTGTTCGTGATCACTCGAGCGACCTTTCTGTCCACCGCCTTCGCGGCACCGTTCATGGTCCTGTCCGCCCGCGAAATCGGGAGTAGCGAATTCAGCGCGCTGGGCGGATTGCTGGTCGCCGTGGGCGCCGCCAATCTGCTGGGCGGCCCCGTGTGGGGACGTCAGTCCGACATTTCGAGTCGCCGCGTGCTGGTCATCGCCGGGCGTATCGCCGCGATCGCCTGTGGCGGCCTGTTCCTGGTGGTGCAGCTGGAGTGGCGATCTCCGCTGATCTACGCCGCGCTCTACTTCGTGCTGTCACTGGCGCACGGCGGCGTGCGTGTCGGCCGCAGCACCTACCTGATCGACATGGCCACGCAGGAGACGCGCGCCGCGTACACCGCCGTCAGCAACACACTGATCGGCGTGCTGCTCCTGGCGGGCGGTTCACTGGGACTGCTGGAACCCTGGCTCGGGCCCGACGGGCTCGTACTGCTGTTCGGCGCGGGCGCCCTCGTCGCCTCATTCGCGGCCGCAAGGCTTCCCGAAATCGAGGACTGATACCGGGCGGGCGAAGCACTAACCCGGTTTCGCCGAGCCCCAGTAGTTGTAGGTCAACACCCGGGGACCCGGCAGGTACATCTGCTCCAGGCTCTCGACCTGAAACCCGGCATCGGACAACAGATCGGGAATCTTTCGATCCAGGTGACAACCACCGGCGATCGGCTTCCACACCCGGTTCAGGCGAGTCTGCCAGCGCGCGACGCCGGAATCGGGCGCCTCGCCATGCTCGCAGAACAGCAGACGACCATCCGGCTTGAGTACGCGGCGCATCTCCGACAGCGCACCGGCGGCATCGGGAATCGTGCAAAGCGTGTAGGTGCACACCACCGTGTCGAAACTGTGGTCCGCCATCGGAATCGATTCGGCGGACAGCGGCACCAGCTCGGCCTCCAGGCCGGCGGCACGCATCCGCTTGCGTGCCAGGCGGTGCATGGCCTCACCCGGATCCAGCCCGTGCAGACTGTGGATTCGATCGGCGTCGTAGTGATGCAGATTCAGACCGGTCCCGATGCCGATCTCGAGCACGCGACCCCGGGCCTGCGGCACGACCTTCGCGCGTTGCCGCCGCACTGGCTTGATGCCGCAGGCCAGATCCAGCAGGTAGGGCAATACCCAGCGTTCGTACATCTCGTTCTCCTCCGCGCGGACACCCGACCGGCGTCAACCCAGCTTAACCGGCTCGCACCGTTCCGGACCATTGCACCGAGGCGGCGAGCGACTTCATCAGCGGCTCAATGTCATCGGTTGCGTCGCGCCCGATGACGGCAATTGCGACATTCTCGCCGGAGATGATTTCCCCGCGCCATCCACGCAGATCGACGTGAGTCTCCGCCGTGGACACGCCAGGCATCACGTACACGACAAAGCGCTGACCGGCACGCTCAATCACCGCATGCAGCGCGGCGCGCCCCTCGAGAATGCAGTATCCGGCGCGGGTCAGTCCTTCCGGAATGGCGCGGACCTGTCCGCCCAGACGCTCGATGACATGCTGGAAGTCCGCCGGTGCCGCCGGATTGGCCGTCAGTTCATGCGCGGCGTCGTATTCGGTATGCGACACCACGGAGCCCGCCCAGTCGGCTCCGGCAACCGTCGATGGCGCCGGCCACCCGATCACGATCGCGGCCACCAGCACCGAGGCGGCCAGCGCCATGCCGGCCATCGACGGCGCCAGCCAGCGCGGCCGCCGTGGACCGGCGAGCTTGAGCCGCTCGGTCAGCCCGACCGGCGGATCGACATTCAGCGCATCCGCGACCCTCAGGTCCAGCGTCCGGATCTGCGAGGCCACGCGACCGCAACGTTCGCACTGTTCCACATGAGTCGCCACGGTAGACGGCAGCCGGGCGGGGTCGGTCAGCAACGCGCGCCGTGCTTCAAAGCAGTTCATGCCTGCACCTCCCGCCGACCTGACTCGGCGTCCTGCTGGAGCAGCCGCTGACGGGCTCGGTAAACACGATTCCCGACGGCCGCGGGCGTGGTGTCCATGATCTCGGCGATCTCCTTGAGGCTGTAGCCATAGCCGGCCTGCAACAGCAGCGCCTCGCGATCGGCGACGGGCAGGCTGGACAAACGTGTGCGGATCTCGTCCGCAGCCGCCACATCATCGGTGGGAACCGCCGGCAGATACTCCATTTCATCCACATCCACCGTTGTCGGCTGGAACCGCTCGAACCGGCGGAGATGCTCTCGCCGCACGGTGGTGATCAACCAGGCGCGCGCCGCCTTGACGTCCTGCAGCTTGTCGAAGGATTTCCAGGCGCGCAGCAAGGTGTCCTGAACCAGATCCTCGGCAATGTGCACGTCCCGGCAAAGCCAGTGCGCGTACCGGTAAAGGTCCTGCGCGTAGGCGTCGACCAGCGCGGCGAAGTCATGACCGGAGCGGCTCATCCCGCCCTCCCCGGGCAATTGCGCATGACATCGAAACACTGGTTGCTCATCCATCTCCCCGGCGTGGGCCTCGGTGCATCAATAGACCGTTCCATGACGAGGATTTTGTCATAGTCGCATCGAACGGAAATATTAATTACCACACGTTTCCATGCCATGAGATTGCGCGCTCATACCGACTTCTCCAGAATCCGTTTTTACAAGATATTTGTTTGTCATTTTTTGCGAGGAGCGCCAAGTAATGATCCTTACCCATGAGCACAAGGAACTGCATCGCACGGTCAGCAAGTTCGTTCAGGACGAGATCAACCCGCACGTCGAGGAATGGGAAGCCGCCGGCATCTGGCCCGCCCACGAACTGCTCAAGCGCATGGGTGACCTGGGTTTGCTCGGCGTCAACAAGCCCGAGGAGTACGGCGGCATGGGCCTGGACTACTCCTATGAACTGATGTTCGCGATGGCGCTGGGGCAATGCCGCTGTGGATCGCTGCCGATGGCCATCGGCGTCCAGACCGACATGGCGACACCGGCATTGGCGCGCTTTGGCTCGGACGATCTGCGCAAGGAATATCTGGCGCCGGCGATCGCCGGGGATCAGGTCGTCTCGATCGCGGTCTCCGAGGCGGGCGCCGGCTCCGACGTCGCCAGCATCAAGACCACGGCGACCAAGGACGGGGGCGACTACGTGATCAACGGCTCCAAGATGTGGATCACCAACGGCACCCAGTCCGACTGGGCCTGCATGCTGGTGAACACCAGCGACGACAAGCCGCACAAGAGCAAGTCGCTGATCGTCGTCCCGCTGGATGCCAGGGGCGTGGATCGCCAGACCAAGCTGGACAAGCTGGGCATGCGTGCCTCCGACACGGCGATGATCTTTCTGGACAACGTACGCGTCCCGCAGCGCAACCTGATCGGCCAGGAAGGCATGGGCTTCATGTATCAGATGCTGCAATTCCAGGAGGAGCGCCTGTTCGGCGCCGCGACCGCCATCGAGGGTCTGGAAAGCAATATCGACGAGACCATCGACTACGCGCGCAGCCACAAGGCCTTCGGCCAGTCCGTACTCGACAACCAGTACGTGCACTTCCGGCTCGCCGAGCTGAAGACCGAGGTCGAGGCGCTCAAGGCGCTGACCATGCAGGCCACCGAGCAGTACATCAACGGCCGCGATGCCAGCATGCTCGCATCGATGTGCAAGCTGAAGGCCGGCCGGATCTCCCGCGAGGTCACCGACGCCTGCCTCCAGTTCTGGGGCGGTCAGGGCTTCATGTGGGAAAACAACATCGCGCGCGCCTACCGCGATTCCCGGCTGATCTCCATTGGCGGCGGCGCCGACGAGGTCATGCTCGGGATCATCTGCAAGCTGATGGGCACGCTGCCAAGCCGGAAGAAGGACGGCGCCGCCACGGCGGGCAAGGCCGCCTGATCCGCTACCCGCGGACCCGACACGCGTTGGCCGGAACCGGGAAATCCCCCCGTCCGGCCAGCGCCTGGATCACAGACCGGGCAGCAACCAGCCGCTACGCCGCTTGTAGTCGGCCCATTCCGGATACCGGGACATGGAGGCTTCCTTGAGCACCATGTTCACCGAGAAGATTCCGATCCAGATCCACGCCAGGATCAGCACCGGAATCCAGTGCCAGACCAGCAGGGCGTAAGTGCCGTAGATCATCATCTCGCCCAGGTAGTTGGGATGGCGAATGTAGCGGAACATCCCCGTGGTGATCAGGCCGCGCTGGACCTTGAGCGTGAAGTACTTCTGCGCATCGGCCGACAGCATGATGGCGACGCCCAACGTGTGCAGCGAAATGCACAGGGCGAACCAGGCGTTGTCGGGCAACGGATAGCTCGGATTGCTGATGCCGGAAATCAGCAGCCAGGCGATCAGCCAGTAAAGACCCAACCCGCCGACGATCGACATGACGGCACCACCAAAGGTGACGCGAGCCTGCCAGTTGGGGTCGGGGAAGGTCACATCCTTCAATATCCAGCAAAGGCCGTAGCTGCCATGCAGCGCCAGATAGACCCAGGCCGCGGGCGAGGTGTTGCCGTACCACCACATCAGCAGGCCCACGAACAAAAACGTCCCACCCTTCTGCGCATTGATCACCCACGCGAACTTCAGCGGCCGGGGACCTCCCAGAAAGTCACGGGTCATGTAATCGGTCAGCGACCGCATCCGCTGCGCCAGGCGCGGCGGAGGGCGTCGATCCGACCCGGCGGACAGATCAGTCTGCACGGTATCCGTCATCGGAATGCTCCTCCTCGGTGGACTCCGGTGGTTCGTTCGCGATGTTCGGCATCGGCTGCGCCGGTCCCTGCAGATTGAACACATCGGCGCAGGCGGTGTAGCCGGTCAGCACCAGCACGGGGACCAGCACGATCAGGCCCAGCCCCAGCGGAATCATCGCCACCAGAAACAGCAGCGTGACGAGCAGGCCGTACAGCAGCAGCGCCCGCCAGTTCCGCCACGCGGCATCAAACGAGCGCTCGACCGCCTCCCAGGGCTTGCAGCCCGCGACGGCGACCAGGGGTACGGCGATCCAGAACGCCATGATCATCGCGCCCATCGGCACGGTCAGCACCAGCGCAAGCAGCACCCAGGTCATCCAGGAAATCTCACCCAGCCCCTCCGGGTTCTCGAACACGCCAAGTCCGATCGTCAGCAGAACCCCGACGACCGCAACCACCACGACCACGAGCGATGCGAGAAGCTGGATCAACCCGAGCAACAGCAGGTCGACAAAGCGACCGGAGAAACCGGCGAGCAGGTGGGCGATCTCGACCCGCCCGCCACCGGCCTGCTGATGCGCGCCGATCATCAAGCCTCCGATAAACACCGGGAAGATCAGATTCATCAGGAGACTGACGAACTGCATGCGACCAGCCAGCGCACTGATCGCCAACAGGATGATCGCCAGCACCAACCAGGTGCCGACCTGCGCCGAGAACAACCGCCACGCGGCGCCAATCCATCGTCGCCCGGCCACCGCGGGCCGCACCCTGACATCGAGCTCCTGCTCCATCAATACGCCACGCCGTCATCCAGTTCGAGCGCGCATCATACCGCCTGCCCGGCCACGCGGCGTCATCGGCCGGCGCGGATGGATTAGGCTAGTCGCATCGTTCCCAGCACATGCCCGGACTCATGAAACTGCACTGGCAAATCCTGATCGCCCTCGTCGCCGCCGCAATCGTCGGCTCCGTGGTCCCCGAGTCGGGCTGGTGGATCGATGCCTTCGATCTGATCGGCAGCTTCTTCCTGAACGCGCTGAAGATGCTGATCGTGCCGCTGATCATGTCGTCGATCATTGTCGGCGTGATGGGCCTGCCGGGCGGTCGCGCGCTGGGCCGACTCGGTGGCAAGACCCTGGCGTACTACCTCGCGACCAGCCTGATCGCGATCCTGATCGGCCTGTTCGTGGTCAACCTGCTGTCGCCGGGCACCATCGACGGCGCGCCGGCGGGCGACCGGCTAGGCCTGGACGCCGGGACCGGCCAGGTGATGGAGCGCATCGAAGGACGCGGGGCCGGCGACGTCATCGGCATCATTCTGCGGCTGGTACCGCCGAACATCGTCGAAGCGGCCGCGGCCGGGCAGATGCTGGGCCTGATCGTGTTCTCCATCCTGTTCGGCTTTCTCGCCACCCGGGTCCCGGGACGACCCGGCGAAGTGCTGAAGGATTTCTGGGACGGCGTTTATCAGGTCATGCTGCACATGACCGACCTGATCATGCGCATCGCGCCCATCGGCGTGTTCGGGCTCGTGGCCGAGGTCGTGGCGCAGACCGGATTCGACGCCGTCGGTCCACTGCTGGTGTTCTTCGTCACCGTCCTGATCGCGCTGGCCGCGCATCTGCTGATCGTCATGCCGCTGATGCTCGTGCTGGTCGCGCGCGTCAACCCGGTCAAGCACTACGTGGCGATGTCACCGGCCCTGCTGACGGCCTTTTCGACCAGTTCGTCATCGGCCACCCTGCCGGTGACGCTGGATTGCGTGGAGAGCCGCGCGGGCGTGTCCAACCGGACCAGCAGCTTCGTGCTGCCGCTGGGCGCCACCGTCAACATGGACGGCACGGCGCTTTACGAATGCGTCGCGGCGATGTTCATCGCCCAGGCCTACGGCCTGGACCTCACGCTGGGCACCCAGTTCGTCATCGTGCTGACCGCCCTGCTGACGTCGATTGGTGTGGCCGGCATCCCGTCGGCCAGCCTGGTCGCCATCGGCGTAATCCTGACCACCATCGGGCTACCCCTCGAAGGCGTGGGCCTGATCCTCGCCGTGGACCGGGTGCTGGACATGTGCCGCACCGCCGTCAACGTGTTCTCCGATTCCACCGGCGCGGTGGTCATCGCCCGCAGCGAGGGCGAGCAGACACTGCTGGTCGACGCGAGGAGCTGATGCCCCAAAAGAAAACGGGCCCGAACGGGCCCGTTTTCAATCTGCCTTTTGCCGATCAGGCGGCGATCAGGCGACCTTCGCCGTCGGCTGCTCCGATTCCTCAGAAGCGGCTGCCTCGGGGTTGAACGCCGTGCCGGCCAGGTACTCCTTGGTGAAGGCGTCGGTCATGACGGCCTCGTAGCGCAGGCGGTCGTATTCGCCCACCTGCTCGGCCTCATCCGACGTCAGCACGCCCTGCGCCACCGCTTCTTCCAGACGGGCTTCCAGCGTCATGCCGGACAGCTCGCCCTTGGACAAAGCCTTGTAGTACTTGTTGTACAGAGGCTCGACCGCGATGAGCTTGTCGAACGCGACTTCCAGCAGCCCGACCGGATCGTTCGCATCCTTGGGCAGGAAGCAGATCTGCGACAGACGATCACGCAGCTCGGTCGGCTCCATCATCATGTCGGCCAGCTTGCCGTTGAGATCATCCGACACGGCGCGGTAGGAACGACCGAACGGGAACACCATGCGGCGCATGACCGACCCGACGATGCCGACAGGGAAGTTCGCGAAGAACTCGTCGAAGGCTTCGTAGATGGTGTTCAGCGAGTCTTCCACGCACCACTGCACGTGCGGCAGATCCTCTTCCGGCCGGCCTTCGTCCTCGTAGTACTTGAGCACGGCGGTGGCCATGTACAGGTGACTCAGCACGTCACCCAGGCGGGCTGACAGGCGCTCCTTGCGCTTCAGCTCACCGCCCAGCACACCCATGGTCACGTCGGAGACAAAGGCCAACGAGGCCGACATGCGCTCCAGCTGCTTGTAGTACTTCGCCGTCGGCCCGTCGACCGGAGCCTTGGCCAGCGCACCGCCGGTCAGGCCCAGCGTCAGCGCCCGCACGCCGCGATTCATGGAAAAGCCGATGTGGCCCCACAGCAGCTTGTCGAACTCGGAGAGGTCGTTCTGGCGGGCGGCCTCCATCTCCGGGAACACATAGGGATGGCAGCGAATGGCGCCCTGGCCGAAGATCATCAGGCTGCGGGTCAGGATGTTCGCGCCTTCCACGGTGATCGCCACCGGAATCGCCTGATAGGCGGAGACCAGGTAGTTGCGAGGCCCGACCATGATGCCGCGGCCACCGTGCACGTCCATGGCGTCGGTCAGCGACTGCCGCATCATTTCCGTCATGTGGTACTTGGCGATGGCCGTGACCACCGACGGGGCGCAGTTGTCGACGGCGCTGGCCGTCAGCGTACGCACCGCCTCCAGGCGGTAGTTCAGCCCGGCGATACGGCCGGTGGCTTCCTGCACGCCCTCGAACTTGCCGACCGACAGCTTGAACTG
>CALBOV010000097.1 GCA_937896565.1 uncultured Salinisphaerales bacterium | reverse complement strand
GCAGACGGGCGCCGACCACATTGGTGTTGCGCTCCTGCGCGGCCACCAGCCAGTCCGCCAGTGGTCGCTCGCTGACCTCGTCCAGCGGCGCCACGCTACGCACCGGCGCCAGCTCGAAGGATGCGGTACCGATGATGCGCGCGAGCTGATCCACCGCATCGTCGACTCGCAGCTGAGCGTCGATCAATTCGGCCTCCGCCAGGTCGTATTCGGCCTCGGCCTCGCGCAGACCGGTAATGGCGACCACGCCGACGTCCACCTGGTCACGCACCTGGGTCAGCTGACGCTGCACCGCCTCGCGGCGGGAGCGCGCTGTCTGCAGTCCATCGTCCGCACCCAGCACGTCGACATAGGCACGTGCCAGCCGCCCCACCAGTTCCTGACGCGTGCGCTTGAGCGCGACCTCGGCGGCGATCACCTCGACGCGGCCCACATCAAGCTCCGATAGCAGATCCCAGCGGAACAGCGGTTGCGTCAGCGAGATGCCGTAGCTGTATTCATCGTAGTTTTCTTCGAAAGCGCTGCCCGAGCCGCCGCTGAAGAACTCGGACTCGATGGTCCGGTCCACGCGGGCCACCTCGGCGGTCGCCGCCAGCGTCGGGCGTACCGTCGCCCGGCGAATCCGGTACGCCTGGGTGCCGGCGGATTCCTCGGCGACCGCGGCCGAGAACACCGGATCGTGTTCCAGCGCCAGCGCCCAGACATCGTCCGGGGTCAGCAATGGCGCCTCGGCCGCAATGCCCACCGCGGACCAGGCGAAAACCGCCACTGCCATCAGATAGTTACGTTTCATCGTCCGACTCCGACTCATCCTTGCGTCCACTCCATCGCGAGACCGGGTAGTCACGAAACAGCTCCTCATGCACGCGTTCAAAAAAAGCATGCAATGCCGATTCATCTCCGGGATCCTGGAGGGGTTTCCAGTTCAGCGCGTTCAGCAGCGCCTGATAATTCCGCGCCAACATGACATAGGGGTGGCGCACGTCCAAACGCTCGATGAGCCCTTCGGCGTGGGTCATCGTGTGCGTACCCACCGACATCGTCCAGAACCCGAATGCGATCTGTTGCGCCGTGCGATCCAGCAGATCCAGGTCGCCGACCCGCACCGCATCCGCGACGATGCCGAACACCTGACGCGCACAGGCTTCGCCATAGTTCATCGTCGATTCGCGCACTTCCGGTGTCGCCCGCATCCAGATATCCGCCGCGCGAACCAGCTGTTCCAGGCGGAAGTGGTCCGGGTGCGCCTCGACGAACAGCCAGTCGGCGTATCCGGTGGCCGCCATGCGGTCGCGCGAACTCGCGTCCCAGCTCATGACCCGCCGCAACATCGTCTGCCTGACCTGCATGCCCTCGGTGGTCAGCAGATACAGCAGGTCTTCCTTGCAGCGGAAGTGATGGTAGAGCGTACCCGTCGCATACTCGGCGCGGCGCGCCAGTTCCGCCATCTGCAGATTCAGGAATCCCGACTCGCGAATCATCTCTCTCGCGATTTTCAGGATGTGCTTTTCCCTGGCAGCGAACTCGCGCTCGCGCCGATCTGCGGTACTCATGGCGTCGACCAGCCGAACGGCTGAATCCCAGTCTCAAAATGAATGACGTTCATTTTGACGCATAAAAAACGGGTCCTGCAACCCGATGTACAACCGCTGACCCGCTGTCGCCAACCGACACCCCACCCTGCGCGGTGGTGCCCGTCGGCGACAGCGGATGCCATCACGCGGCGCGTTGATGCGACGGATCAGAGTCCTGAGAGCGGATGGTCGTGTCGTTGGATTTCACCAATCGCACAACCGGAGCCGCGTGACGCCGCTGCGGCGGCTGGCCGTGTTCGAAGCGATGCCGGGCACGGGGCGTACGAATTCCGAGGGAACCGAGTGCGGCGAGGCCCGCCGTCAGCGCGATCACCGACCAGGAAAACACTGCAAGAGGTTCAACTAGCATTTCTGACTTACCTATAAATCAGTTGTTGCGGCGCAGCATAACAATCAGGATGCTGCAATGCAACAACCATGTTGATTAATAAGAACCTCGGTAAACCGTCCGGAATCGATGCGCCACAAACAAAAAAGGCAGCGACCAATGGTCGCTGCCCTGAACGGCTACATCTGCGTGATTGCGCCAGCGCCAACGCGGCGCCGGGGGCTCCCGCAGGCGGGTCAGTACTGCCCGATGGCCCGCTGCCGCTTGATCTCCTGATTCACGAACGCCACCCACTGCCTGGCCTGGCTGGCGTAGTCCTCATAGGCCCGGGCTTCCTTGAAAGCCTGCAGCGCCGGACCGTAGCGCTCGAGATTGAAGTACGCCGTGCCCAGCTGCATGTACACGCTGCCGGTGCGCTCCAGTCCGCCGATGGACAAGGCCTTGTTCAGCGACTCGGCCGCGTCCGCCCAGCGGTACAGCGCCACCTGGGCCTGACCGAGGTAGAGGTACTGGCGCGCCTCACCGGACAGCCGGGCCGCCTTCTCCAGCACCGGGATCTGCCCTTCATGGTCCTTGGCAAGCGCCATGGCCTGAGCGAGCAGTTGCAGATTCTCGGCATTCTCTTCGATGGAACCGTTGGCGAAACCCTGCTGAATCACCTCGGTCGCCGGATACGGCGCGTCCTCGGCCATGTACAGCCGGGCCATGTTGAGAATCTCGGACTCGGACTCCAGCATCCCGGCGCTGTACGCGGCGTGCATGACGTACAGCTGGCCTTCCTGCTGCCCCATCAGCCCCAGCATGCCGGCGAGCTGCTTGTAGTAGTTCGAGTTCGGCCAGCGCTCGACCAGCTCGCTGAGCACCTTCACCGCACTCTTGTACTTGCCCTGCTCGTAGTAGATGGCCCGCAGCAGCGCCAGCCAGTTTTCCTGCAACGGTTGCTCGCGGCGTCTGGCCTCGGTCATGGCGGTGATGACCGGGCCTTCGGCCTGGTCGTACTGCTCGAGCTGGTAGTAGGCCTGGGCCTTGAGCATGTGCGCCTCGGGGCGTACGGAGTCCACGCGGCTCATCCATTCATCAAGAATGCGTACGGACTTGGCGTAGTCTTCTTCGACGAAGTAGAGCTGGGCCAGGCGAAACAGCGCGTTGTTGCGGATCTGCTCGGGGGCGTTTTCCAGCTTGAGAATCTGGATGTAGTCCTCGATCGTCGCCTGGGTGCGGCCCTGCTCGTAGTGGATCGCGGCGAGGAAGTTGTAGGTCTGCGCCTTCTCGTAGTCGTTGAGCTTGTCGCCCTTGGCCTTGAGCTCATTCATGACCGCTTCGGCGTCGTTGAAGCGTTTTTCCTCCAGCGCGGTCTGCGCTTCCTCGATCTTCTGGTAGACCTCCGGCGAGAGCTTCTCGGTGACCTTGGTCGGCGGCTTGCGCCGCTTGTCGTCGTCATCGGCACCCCAGGCGGGCGCGCTGATCAGGATCGTGGCGAGGATGAGCGACAGCAGTGTGGCTTGCAGCAGACGCATATCAGTCCCCCTAGTCATCCAGCTTGAAGGTAATGAGATGCTCGACGCCGCGGACGACCTGTGGCTTGCCGTTGATGACGCGGGGCTTGTACTTGAAGCGCTCCACCGCCTTCTTGGCCGCGGAGTCG
>CALBOV010000096.1 GCA_937896565.1 uncultured Salinisphaerales bacterium | reverse complement strand
CCCGCGAGCGACTCGATCCACACTGGCGCAGCGAAGGCGATGGACTCGCCCTCCGCGTTGTCGACGCGCAGGTAATACCAGCGACGCGCATTGGTTGCCGTCACCGTCGTGGACAGCTCATGCGTGGCGGATTCGGCGACGATTTCGCCGCCGCTGGTGATGAGTTGCAGCCGGCCCACGAACGGTCCGCCATCACGGTGTTCCACGTGGACGGTGATGGGCACGTCGGTCCCAGGTTGGCAGGCAAGTTCGCTGCCCATCGGATGGTCCGCGGCGAGGAAGTCGATCTTGAGGCGCGTGCCGGCGAGTTCGGCGTAGGTGCGGCGGGCGAGCCAGGCGGACTTGAATGCGTCCTCCGTCAGTTCGGTTGCCAGCGTCACGGTCTTGGCCAGTTCCGCGCCACCCCAGTTGATGCTGTGTTCGTCCTCCGAGCCAACGGGCGACAGGCGCCAGCCGTTGTCCAGCGCGGCGTGGAAGGGCTCGATGTAGCGGTCGCGGCGGCCACCGCCGTTGTACAGCTCCATCCCGAACATGCGCTCGGCTGCCGCGGGCACGAATTCCAGGCCGTACCAGTCGCAGCCGGGATCATCGTCGCTCAGACACTTGTCGGTTGGATGGTTGAAATGCGCCAGCCCGTCCGCGCCGCCGCCGAACGGCGCCGGTGCCGTCGCGCTGCCGCCTAGACCAACCGCGTTGGGCTCACGGGTGAACCAGCTCCAGAAGGTTTCCAGCGTCGCGAAATAGCCGCCGTCGGTCTTGGCGTTGGAGAAATTCTGCGAGAAGTAAACGTTGATGTGGCCGAAGCGGTCCGAGGTCCATTCGAAGCCGCGGATCGCCAGGAAGTGCTTGTCCGATGCTTCGGCGACCTGAGTCGCCGTGGCATTCCACTTGGCGAGGCTGTCGACGCCGTCCGGCGTCAGGCAGGTGAGCAGGCCATCCGGCGTGGTGAAGCAGTCGCCGCCCACGGAGATGAACACGCCGGCATCCAGCGTATCGGAGTGGTCGGATGCACCGACGAAATCCATGCCGCGCTCCCGGGCCTGCGCGAACACGTCGGACGGAATGCTGCGGATGTCGCCGTCCGAGTAGCTGGTGTGCTCGTGCATCGCGCCCTCGAAGAACTTCAGCGTCTCGACGGGCGTGCCGGTGTAGGGCGCGCAGGCGACCGGCGACGGTTCGTCGGGGTTGCCGGTCGGCGGCGTGGTGGTGTCGGGCGCGGAACTGGTGCCACAACCGGCGGCGAACACCAGAAGACCGCCAATCAGCAGGCGGGCATCACGAATCAGCATGGAGGGCGAGGCGGGTGACGGAACCCGAAAAGCCTAGCGGGCTTGCGTGAAACCCGCGTGACAGCGGTGTGTCACATGCCGGATTCGTCCAGCGTGATCGACACGTGGGTACCGTCCTCGTCGTAGGACGGGCAGCCGCCGACGAAACGGTCGTAGTCGGCGTCGATCTCCTGCGGGGTCAGCTCGTAGCCGGCGGCCGAGGCGCCGAAGGTCCAGGTGCCGGGCTGCGTGCCGAAGGAGCAGGGCAGCACGCAGTTCAGCGCATTGCCGTCCAGCGTGATGTTGGTGGTGCGCTCGGCGGCGATGGATTGGGCGGAGACCGCATCCCCGTCGATGGCGAAGCCGGATAGCACGATCTCGGCGATGGTGGCATCGGTCGTCGTGCCGGAGGCCTCGTCGAGGTGCAGCACCTCGTCGCCCGGCAGGTTCACGCAGGCGCCGACCGTGCCGCTGTCATCTCCCGGCTCGCAGCCCGCGAGCCACAATGCACCGCCAAGCAGCAGCGGCAGGGTGGTCAGACGGGTCAGGTCGCGGGGCATGGGGGCGTCCGGATGCGGGAGTGGCCGCAGTGTATCAGCGCGGGGGGTGGACGCATTGGGATTGGCGCCCGGCAGGCCGCACAATAGATGGTCTCATCCAATGCAGGACCATGCCCGTGAGTTCAGTCAAGGCCTATGCCGCTCAATCGGAAACCTCCGGAGTTCATCCGCACGCGATCAAGCGTCGTGCGTTGCGGCCTGACGATGTCGCGATCGAGATCGACTACTGCGGGGTGTGCCATACCGACATCCATTTCGCCGAGAACGACTGGGGCGGGACGATGTATCCGGTGGTGCCCGGGCACGAGATCATCGGGCGCGTGACCGCCGTGGGGGAGAACGTCAGCGGACACGCCGTGGGTGACCGGGTCGGCGTCGGCTGCATCGTCGACTCCTGCCGGACCTGCGAACCCTGCCAGCACGGACTGGAGCAGTACTGCGAGGCCGGCATGATCAGCACCTATAACGGTATTGATCGTTATGACGCGTCGGTGACCTATGGAGGCTATTCCGAAGCGGTCGTCGTGCATCAGGATTTCGTGCTGCGCATCCCCGACAAGCTCGACCCGGCGACCGCCGCGCCGATCCTCTGCGCGGGCATCACCACCTATTCGCCGCTCCGCCACTTCGGCGTCAAGGCCGGTCACAAGGTCGGCGTGATCGGCATGGGCGGGCTGGGGCACATGGGCGTGAAGTTCGCCAAGGCCCTGGGCGCCGAGGTCACGATCTTCACCCGCTCCGAGGCCAAGCGGGCCGAGGCCAAGGCGCAGGGTGCGAATCATGTCGTGATCTCCACCGACAAGGCGCAGATGAAGGCCGTGCGCGGCAGCTTCGACTTTCTGCTGGACACCGTGCCGGTGGCGCATGACCTGAACCCCTATCTGGGCTGTCTCAAGCTCGACGGCACCCACATCCTGGTTGGTCTGCTGGAACCCGTCGACCCGCCGGTAATGGCCGGCGCGCTGGTTCGCAAGCGTCGCGTGCTCACCGGCTCGCTGATCGGCGGCATTCCCGAGACCCAGGAGGTGCTGGATTTCTGCGCCGAGCATGGCATTGAATGCGACGTGGAAATGCTCGACATCAGAAACATCAACGACGCCTACGCACGCATGAAGAAGGGTGACGTGAAGTATCGCTTCGTCATCGACATGAAGAGCCTCAAGGCCGCCTAGGGAGACAAGACCATGAGCACCGATATCACCTCCATACCGTTCACCACCATGGACGGCACGCAGACTACGCTGGCTGACTACACCGGCTCCGTGGTGTTGATCGTCAATGTCGCCTCCAAGTGCGGGCTTACGCCGCAGTACGAGGCGCTGGAAACCCTCTACGAGGACAAGCGCGACGCCGGCCTCGTCGTGCTCGGGTTTCCCGCCAACAACTTCGCGGGGCAGGAGCCCGGCAGCAACGACGAGATCGTCGCCTTCTGCAAGGGAACCTTCGGCGTGCAGTTTCCGCTGGCGCAGAAGATCTCGGTCAAGGGACCCGACATCCATCCGCTCTATGCGGCGCTGACCGATGCCCAGCCGAGCGCCACCGCCAACGAGCCCAGCGAACTGATGGCCAAGCTCGACGAACACGGCCTCGGGCCGGAGTCCCCCAGCGACATCGCGTGGAATTTCGAGAAATTCCTGATCGACCGGAACGGCGAGGTGGTCGCCCGGTTCGCGCCGGACATCACGCCTGCGGACGAGCGCGTGCTGTCGGCGATCGACAAGGCGCTGGCCTGAAGGCAACCGGTTCACTTCATGCGCACTCGGGTTGTCCCGGGTCGCATGAAGTGTCGTCAATCATTCCAGGGCGTCGTGATAGGCACGACATGTGCTGAACAACACGGATGCTGGCGCGTCACCGGCGGATTCGAACACCTCTCGTGTGCAATATGACGGCTGCGGTGCGTATTCGCCCATGATGTCGTCCACGGGGGTGCCGCGGGGCACGTAGGACGTGGTCTCGACATAGTCCGGCGCCGGCAGCATGTGCCGGTACGCGATGGCTGCGTCGATGTACGGGCCCCAAGGGAGCCAGGTGATCCCGTTGGCGGTGGTTGCATTTGCGGGACGGTCTTCGGCGTCGGAGACGACGACGGTGAAGTAACCCTCCTCATCCAGGACCGTGTTCTCGTCACGTGAGCAGTCGGTGTAGCGCTGGGTCACGACATCGTTCTGGCAGATCGACCAGTAACGAAGTTGCTCGGTGCCGAAGGGAACGCCCGGTTGCCCGCGAAACGTTGGCGCCTTGGCGCGAAACAGGATGACATTGCCCTTGTGTCGGTAGTAGATGTTGTAGGTGTAGGCGTTGTGGATGTTGGACATGAAGCCACCGCCGCCACCGCCGATGGCCGCGTTTTCGACGGCGTCGCCCAGGAAGGGCAGCCCGAGCAGCTCCGCGATGAAGTTCACGTAGAACTCGGGGATGCCACGGAACACGTGGGTTTCGGCGTCGGCATCCGACAACGGCACGATGGAGTTCGCGAGGAGTAGCGGATCGTCATAGACATTGATGCCCAGCAGCAGGTCGTTGAGGCCCAGTTCGGTCACCGCGCCACCCAGGGTCGGCAGCAGCGGTTCGACGCAATCCGCGGTTGGAAGCAGTTCGGTCTCGCCGTCCATGGTTTCCAGCGTGAGGATCGGCAAACCAACGCCGCCATCGGGGCCGAGGCCATCCGCGGGAACGTAGGTCCGGTACATCAGCGGCAGCAGGACCGGATGCGGCAGGGTGAGCTGGCCGGTGGAAAAGTCGCCGGCGTAAAGCGTGTTCGGCGCGCGTTGCTCCGGACGGTTCTCGAAATGGAGGTAGGCGCGATAGGTGTCGCCGGGAGGCGCGCCCTCCACCGCGAAGGGATTCACGCCATTGGCGCGCGGGACAAGCTCCAAGTCGGCCAGGGCGTCACTCGGACGCAGCAGCGGGTCGTAGCTGTTGTAGGAGAAATAGCGCACGTCGGGGTACCGACCATCAATGCGCAGCCGTGCACCGGGCAGCATCGGCACCAATGCCACCCAATACGTGGCGGAATCATCGGGGTAGAAGATGTTCATGGTGTCGATGTTGCTGGCGACCTCCCAACCACAGGCCAGTCCAAACGGGTACTGATCGCGTTCCACGGGGGCACCGCCACCCGTGCCGCCTTCGCCGGTGGGAGGTGGGGCGGAGCCATCGCCCACAGGGTCTGATTGGGTGGAACCGCCGCCGCAGGCGCTCAGCAGCGCGGCACAGAGCAGGCCGATGCCAAGCATGGCGCGGGTTGAGTGGCTCAGTGCGGCTCGCGCAAAGTTCCGGGCACGGACAGGGTGGTGCATCGACATTGGCGGTCTCCTCCTCGGTGCGTGTTCGCCCCCCGGTCGGAGTGGAGTCCGCGGATTGTTCTAGACTGTCGCGGTCCTCATCCGTCGGGGATGCTTGTTATTTGCGGATCAACCCGAATGGGTAACCCGACTGCGTTACTTGTCCGGGTTAAGAGACCAGGGAATCGAGTTTGAGTCAAGCAGGAACACCTACGGACGCTGCCGCGGAACCCACCAACACGGAACGAAGCCTGCTGGATGCAGCCATTGAGCTGTATGGGAAATTCGGGACGCACGCGGTCTCGCTGAACCAGATTCGACGGCATGCTCAGGTGTCGAATGACGCAGCCATCCGGTACTACTTCCGCAACAAGCAGGGGTTGCTCACGCGCAGCACGGAGCGAATCGCCGAGCAGCTCAACGGTGCTCTGGAAGCGGTTGTGATCCAGCTAGAGGCCAGTCCGGCCGGCAGTCTTGGCGTGCGTGAAATCCTGATGAGCTTCGGCATGCCGTTCGTCTCTCTGCACACCAGAGCGCCACATAGCCTCAGCTTCATCGGCTCGCTGATGCGAGACGAGGGTGATTTCGGCCACGGTCTGCTGAATCGGTACTTCGGCAGCTTGCTGCTGCGCTTCGAGACATTGATTTCGCAGGCGATTCCGGAGAAGCCACCGGAGCTCGTCCACCTGCATTTTTATCTCGCGCTCAACAACCTGGTGCATGGGCTGGACGACATGCGAATCCTGAAGTTCATGCCCGGTCTGGACGACCAGTGCCAAACGCTGGTGGATCGGCCGGACGCGTTGGTGTCGGGCTTTCTGGACTATGTCTGCGCCGGCGTCGAGCGTCTGCCCGACGCGTAAGGCGGGCTGAAGGGCTCAGCCTTGGGTGATGAGCATGCCGGCCAGGATGAGGGCGGGTGCGAGCAGGCAGCCGATGAACGTCCAGGCGCCGGCCGGGTGCGCGAGATTGACCGTCCAGCCCAGGCTTGGCAGCCCTTTCGGCACGATCACCCGGGTGTCCCGCTTGCTGAAATAGAGCCCGGGGAGCACTTTTCCGCTCCAGTTCTCCGGGTTGTCCCATTCCTGCTGGTTGATGTCCTGCTGCGTCATCGTCACGGTCGGTCGGCTTCACACCTCTCGCATGTTAGCCCGCCTTCGCCGCCTCGTGTGAGGGCGCTCCGACCCACGGCCACGTCCCGTCGGATCAGCGCAGGAGCGCCGGCGCCAGATGGCGAAGCAGGCCGAGCTGGCTGCGCAGATAGCCGCTGTATCGAGGCAGGGTGTCGTTGCAATCCTGCACGCGGCGGTCGTAGAACACCCGAAGGCTCGCCGCCGGCAACTGAGTCGGGTCGGCGAATCGCTCGCTGGGAATGAAGGTCAATGCGAGCGGACCAGGCATGTGCAGGTGCTCGACAATGGGGTCGCCGCACTGGCGGCACTTGCCGCGCTGCACATTGGGTGGAGGGCGATAGGCTTGAAAGTCCACCGACGATTCGCCATCGACACGCACCTCGGAGCGCCTGACCAGCGCGACGTCGGCAAACGGCGCCTGATTGAACGCCTGGCAGATGGT
>CALBOV010000095.1 GCA_937896565.1 uncultured Salinisphaerales bacterium | reverse complement strand
GCCGTCCTCGACAACCAGGATCGACGCCTCGGCAAGCTTGCTGACCAGTTGCTCACGCGCGGTTCGAACATCCGTGGACACGAATGCGATGTGGCAACCGCTGATATCACCGCCATCGACCCGGCGAGCCTGCAGCGTGCGCCCATTGGCCAGCTTGCCCTCGACCGCGGCGTCCAGCACCGACCCGAACGGATCCTCGCCCACCACGCAGATGATCAGCGACTCCGTCCGTGCCGCGAACGCGGTATCCGGCCAGGCAATCAGCTTGGCGAAGGCGACCAGAAACGCGGACTTGAGCCGGTATTCGGTGGCGCTGGCTGTCTGCGCGTGCGCGACCCCGGCAAGCTGCCCCCCGATCAGGGCCAGCACCAGACCAACCATTCGCATCCTGGCCGGCATCAGAATGTCGCCTCCACGCTGAACTCGACATTGCGCTCAATCTCGCCGGTCCCATACTCGCGGTGCGCGTCGTCAAGCAGGTTGTTGCCGGACAGGCGCAACGTCAGCGCCGGCGTCACGGTCCAGCCAATACCGGTCGAGAGTTCGACATAGGCGGGCGCAAGCGACTGTCCTCCGGAGCGGATCGCATCAGCGTAGCGAAGCATGGCGTCGACGGTCACGTCACGAGGCGCCATCCAGATCGTCTTGAGGGACGCGAGGTTCCGCGGAAAGCGGTGCTCGAAGCCTTCGGTCGTGGTATCCGTGCTGTCCGGCTCCGTCTCCAGGTCCAACTCCTGGAAGCTGTAGGCCAGTTCCAGACGCAACTGGTCGGTGGTCTGCCAGGCACCGACCAGCTCGATGCCCCAGGCCTCGCCCTGGACGCGGTTCTCGACCAGGAATTGCGACTGACCGTCGCTCTCGATGCTCTGGAAGCGGTCAAGATCGTTGTAATAGGTCGCGATATCCAGCGAGAAACCCGCATCGAACGACTTGCGGTACCCGACTTCGTAGGCGATCAGTTCCTCGGACTCGACCTCCGGGTTGCCGACCCGAATCACGGTGGTCCCGGCATCGATCGCCAGATCCTCGTCGACCCGGTTGGGAATCCGCACCGCGCGCGACACACCACCCCACAACACGGATGCGCGGTCGAGCGAGTAGACCGACCGGATGTTCGGCTGCCACTCCGTGCCGGTCACGTCGTTGTGCTCCAGCTTGGTCCCGACAATCAGCGAAAGCTTGTCGTGAAGCACCGCGATCTCGTCCTGGACGAACGCACTCCAGGTCTCCAGTGTCCGCTCCGCCGGCTCGAAGATGATCGTGGTGTTGCGATCGGTCTCGTCCTCGGAGCGGCGGTAGCCGACACCGGCGACAATGTCATGCCGCCCCCACTTCGACCAGTGACCCTCCGCGCTCAGATCGAAGGTCGCCCGCTCCTCGCCGAACGACGGCGACCCCGACCGGCGATAAAGATCCACGTAGGACTGAACGGTCAGCGAGCGTGTCGTGCTCGGAGCGTAGAGCATGCGCGCCAGCACATTGCCGCCGCTGAGCTGGGTCAGCGCACTGCCTCCGACCGTCGGCTCCCGGCTTTCGCCGTGGTAGGCGTCGCCCTGCACGGTCAGGCTGGTTGCCGTGTTCAGCGTCCAGTCGCTGCGAAATCCTCCGGCGGTGATGTCCATGGACGACGGCAGGGTTGAGCCGTCGGCAGCCCGGGCGTCGTCCAGCCCATAGCTGGTCACGTAGCCACGCGCGTGCCCGTTGGACGCGATACGACCGGCCGCGCGGGCGGCGGCGTAAAACCGGTTTTCGGTTCCGCCAGCCAGCACAACCCGGGATGCCTCACTGGCGGTAGCCGAGCGGGTGACCACATTGATCACGCCATTGACGGCATTGGCGCCCCAGAGCGTGCCACCGGGACCGCGGATGACCTCGATCCGCTCGATGTCCTCGATCAGAACCGCCTGCTGATCCCAGAGCACACCGGAGAACAGCGGCGTGTAGAGGCTGCGGCCGTCCATCAGAATCTCGATCTTGTTCGACGGGCTGATGCTGGTGCCGTTCATGGCCCGTGCACCAATGGAGTAGTCGCTACCGTCGATGCGCGCGACATGCAGTCCCGGCGCCAGCCGCAAAGCCTCGGGCAGGGTGCGCACCCCCATGCGGCGCAGCAGATCGCCCTCGATGACGTAAATGGCGGCCGGTGCCTCGATCAGCGGCTGCGCCTTCTTGGACGCGGAGGTGATCTCCACCTCCATCAGCGCATCCAGATCCAGGTCACTGAGATCCTGCGCCATCAGTGACCCGCTCACAAACAGGCCTCCGACGCATAACCACGCGGCTATCCACTGAGTTCGCAAGTTTCCCTCTCCCCGAAACCTTTTCTTGGGAATTTTAACCGTTATCATGCGGTAGCTTGCAATAATTCACACGTGCTCCTGGGGGGCCAGGGAGCGGTCGTGATGCCCAGTGAGGGCACATTGGCACGGGGATTCACACTCAGCACCAAACTGCTACTGCTGGCATGCGCTCCGCTGCCGGCATTGGGTTTTCTTGTGTGGCTGGTCGCGGATGACAGCCTGCAGACCCGCGCAGATGTGGCCTATGCACACGAGGCGCATGAGCTGGCGAAGACGCTGACGGGGCTTTCGCAAAGCCTCGACCTGGAGCGCAAGCTGCTGGCGCGCATGTCCACCGCCGACGCCATTGGTCTGGAAGCCTTGATTTTCGAACAGACCGATGCGGTCGATTTGCTGGACGAACTCGACACGGAGACCCTGAAGGCGGCGCTCGCCGAGGCCAGGACCACGACGGACCAGCGTCTGCCCGTCCTGGAGCAGCAACTCGATTCATCGCATTCGGACGCCTTCGGCAATGCCCTGTCGCCCGCCCAACTGATCCGAACCCTGGGCTCGCGCAACGAGCGGGTGCGAATCTCCGATGATTCGCTGTCGACGATCGCGACTCACAACAGATTGGAGACCGAGCTCAGGCGCTGGCTGCGGACCCTCCAGGAGGCCATCCCGGATCGCGCCACCGCGAACATGGTACGCGCACGCACCGCCATCGAACGGATACGCCAGGTGATCGGCGAGCAGGACGCGCTGATCTTCAATGCCCTGGCGACACGCGACCTGCAAGCCCCGGCATCCCGTCGGCTCGCCAGTCTGGACGCGGTGCTGAACGACGCCATCAACGAGTTGCCGACCGGCCTGCGCACCGGAGTCGAATCGGCGTTGCAGCGCAGCGACGCCTATCTCCAGGCGACCCATTCGGTAACCAACGAGAGCGCATTCAGCGATGCCGTCACCGACCTGACCCGCGCCCTGGGCTACGACGGCCTAGTGCATCAGTTCAAGAACCTGGTGATTCGCGGCGAGCCGCGTTATGCCAATGCGGTCATCGCCGCCAACACGGCGGCCCAGCTGGCGCTGGCCCGCCTGCGCGCCGAAGGCCGCATCCCTGGCTTCACCCGCACCGTGCACCACCTGGACACCTTCGACGACCCCATGTTGACCGCCTGGCAGGCCCGGGGTGATATTACAGGGCGGATTAGTGACGCTTAAACGGTGGTTTACCGCTAAAGTCAGTGGTTGGCTGCTCT
>CALBOV010000094.1 GCA_937896565.1 uncultured Salinisphaerales bacterium | reverse complement strand
TTCTGGACCTCACAAAGGGCGTCTAGATAGTTACCGGCAGGACTACGCGACCCGCCTGAGTGAGCACACCGGGCGCAATGTGCTCGTCTACTTCGATGGATGGTTGCAATACCCCGGAGTGACTGGTGTGCATTTCGGCATACATGATGCCGATAAGACCGGTTTCATGACGTGCGCTCATGGGATGGATCGATCAAAAGGGCTTGATCTCATCCTTCATACTCCAGGCGGCGATGTAGCAGCGACTGAGTCAATCATCGACTATCTGCATTCGTTGTACGAAGGGAATATCAGAGCCATCGTTCCGCAGATCGCAATGTCTGGCGGCACTCTCATGGCGCTGTCATGCAGCGAGATCGTGATGGGACGTCAATCGAGTATTGGCCCTGTCGATCCTCAAATAATGGGGATGCCCGCTCAGGGAATTCTCGAGGAATTCAATCTGGCTGCTGAACAAATTCGTGCAGATCAAAGCCGAATACATCTGTGGCAGCCCATAATGTCTAAATATTGGCCAACGCTGATCACTAGTTGCCAACATGCGATTGATTGGTCTGACGAATTAATGGGCCGGTATCTTTCAAACTGCATGTTTAAAGATGAGGACGAAGCTGAAAGGGATAAAAAGATCCAGCGAATAAGTCGCTTGCTCGGGAAGCAGTCTGAATCTAAAAGCCACAATCGTCATATCAGTCCTGATCAGGCCCGCGACCTAGGAATAAAGGTGACCAGCTTAGAGGAAGATAATCGCCTTCAAGACCTTGTTCTTACATTGCACCACGCGTTGACAATAACTTGTCAGACAACGGGATCCGTCAAGATAATTGAAAATCAGAACGGCGTTTCCTACGTAGCCAAATTGCAACAGCCGAAATAGCACGTAATCGCGCACTTATCTTGCGAGGCTGCTCAAGCTCTCATGCTACCCCTTCAGCGGGAGCAACTAATGCGCCCGCATATAGCTCTCGCTCCAATCTGAATGGCCGGGCGGGGCTAGGTCGATCGCCGCACCCACAAACGAAAACGCCCCTCACAGAAGGGGCGTTTTCGTTGATCAAGAGTGGTAGCTAGGGGCGGACTTGAACCGCCGACCCCAGCATTATGAGTGCTGTGCTCTAACCAGCTGAGCTACCTAGCCACCGGATCGAAGCGCGCGGGTCGCTGCGCTGCGAGGCGCGAGATTTTAGTCACTTTGGCCCCGCCCGTCGAGTGCTGGCGCGCCAATTCTCAGACGTTGAAGCGGAAGTGCATCACGTCGCCTTCCTTAACGATGTAATCCTTGCCTTCCAGCCGCCAGCGACCCGCGTCCTTGGCGCCTGCCTCGCCCTTGTAGGCGACATAGTCGTCGTAGCCGACAACCTCGGCGCGGATGAAGCCTTTTTCGAAGTCGGTGTGGATCACGCCGGCCGCCTGCGGGGCGGTGGACTGTTCGCGCACGGTCCAGGCGCGCACTTCCTTTTCGCCGGCGGTGAAGTAGGTCATCAGACCCAGCAGACGGTAGGCCGCGCGGATCACGCGATCCAGGCCGGGCTCCTCCAGGCCGAGGTCGGCGAGGAATTCCTTGCGGTCGTCGGCGTCCAGCAGGGCAATCTCGGCCTCGATCGCCGCGCAGACGATCACGACCTGCGCACCCACCTGGTCGGCATAGGCCTGCACCTTGGCGGTGTACTCGTTGCCCTCCAGCCCGTCTTCGTCGACGTTGGCGATGTAGAGCATGGGCTTGGCGGTGATCAAGTGCAGGTCGCGCAGCGCGAAACGATCGTCGTCGCTGAGTTGCGCGGACCGGGCCGGCGAGCCGTCATCCATGTGGGCCAGCATCCGCTCCAGCAGCTCCACACGCGCCTTGGCGGCCTTGTCCCCGCTGCGGGTGTGCTTTTGCGCACGCTCCCGCGCCTTGGACACGGTTTCCATGTCCGCCAGCACCAGTTCGGTCTCGATGGTCTCGATGTCACGGACCGGGTCGACCGACCCGGACACGTGCACCACGTCGGCATCCTCGAAGCAGCGGACGACATGGGCGATGGCGTCGGTCTCGCGGATATGGCCGAGAAACTGGTTGCCCAGCCCCTCACCCTTGGAGGCGCCGGCGACGAGGCCAGCGATGTCCACGAACTCCACCGTGGTCGGGATGAGCTTCTGTGGCTTGGCGATGGACGACAGCGCTTCCAGCCGCGGATCCGGCACCGGCACCACGCCGACATTCGGATCGATGGTGCAGAACGGGTAGTTCTCGGCCGCGATCTCGGCGCGCGTCAGCGCATTGAACAGGGTGGACTTGCCGACATTCGGCAGCCCGACAATTCCGCATTGGATAGCCATGGAGTTTCTCTACTTGGCCTTCGTGTGCAATTGCTGGATGGCGCGATCCCAACCCTGCTTGAACAGCGTCAGCAGCGCGTCAGCAGCCTGATCAACCGCAACGTCCAGCTCGATCTGCTCATCGGCTGTCGGCGGCTTGAGCACGTAACCCAGCACCTGATCCCGGTGCCCGGGATGGCCGATGCCCAGCCGCAGCCGGGCGAAGTCGGCACCGCAGTGCTGAATGGCGCTGCGCAATGCGTTGTGCCC
>CALBOV010000093.1 GCA_937896565.1 uncultured Salinisphaerales bacterium | reverse complement strand
GCCGCGTGTCCGGGCAAGCCGTACAGGCTGGCGACGAAACCCAGGTTCTCCCGCGTGCTGAGATCGCGGTAAAGGGAAAACATCTGCGTCATGTAGCCGATCTGCCGTTTCAGCGCTTCCGCCTGACCCGGAATCTGGAGCCCCAGCACCTCGATCTCGCCCTGGGTGGGCAGCAGCAAGCCGCAGAGCATCCGGATGGTTGTCGACTTGCCGCAACCGTTGGGCCCGAGAAAACCGTAAACCTCGCCGGCGCCCACGGTCAGGTCCAGGCCGTCCACCGCCAGCGTGTCACCGAAACGGCGTGTCAGCCCCCGGGTGCGGATCACCGTCTCGCGGGAGGGCGCGCGCGTCCGGGCGGCTACGGTGTCAGCGTCGCCCGACATGGCAACCCGGCGGGAAGGTTCTGCAATCCGTCGCCCTGCAACACCAGTTCCGCGGCGTAACTCAGCCGGCTGGCGTCCTCGCCCTGCAACGCGAAATACGGGGTGAATGCAGGCTCGGACCGGACCGATCGCACGGTGGCGCGCACCGGCGACGACCGGCCATCGATCATCACCTCCAGAGACGTTCCGGGCGTGACTCGCAGGCGCTCGGGTTCCGGTACATAGATGCGGCAGAACGGCGCGGCGCCGGACAGCAGCGTGACCAGCGGCTCACCGCTGCGCGCGCGATCGCCGACGCGATGGGGAATGGCGTCCACCCGGCCGCTCACCGGCGCCACGGCATCGACCCGCTCACGATTGGTTCGGGCCAGTTGCAACGCCGCCGCCGCGCCATCACGCTCGGCCATGGCCTGCTCCAGCTGCTCGGGACGGGTGCCATTGAGCAGTTCCGACAAGCCCGCCCGCCGGGCCTGAAGACTCGCCCGCGCCTGCTCCAGTCGATTGCCGGCCCGGTCCAGTTCCGCCTGCGCCACCGCCAGGCGTTCACGCAGTTCCGCGATACGTGCGTGCTCCTGTTCGGCGTCGCGCACGCTTGACTCGGCCTGCTCCACATCGGCCCGCGCGGCCTCGATCTCCTCGGCACGAGCGCCGTGACGCAGCTCGGCCAGCCGGGCCTCTGTCCTGGCCAGCTGTGCCTCGGCCTGACGCAGTTCGGCGTCCGCGCGTTGTGCGTCCAGTTGCAGCAGCAGATCACCGGCGGAGACAGTATCCCCGACCTCTACCCGCAACGCGGTCACCGGCTCACTGCGCTCGGCCACCACGTCGACCCGATCCCAGTCCAGCAGGCCGACCATCGGCGCCTCGCCGTTGTCACACCCGGCCAGGCCGCATCCCAGCGCCAGCGGTAGCAGCCAGCTAGCGCGCATGAGCGGGGCTTGTTCCGTGATCGAGCAGATGCGTGACATGGCGAGCCAGACCGTCGGCATCAATGTCCTCGTTTCCGGGCAGGCGTCCCCAGATCGGTCGCGCCGCCAGCGCGAACACGGTCAGGCCGATGATGGACACCGGGACCAGCCGCGGATCGAGTTCCGCGTTGATCTCCCCCGCCGCCTGACCCTGCCGGATGTGCTCGGTGAGCACGCCGATCACCTGCGGCAGAACGGTCGATGTCAGCCTGGGGCGTAGCTGGCCATCCGGCGACAGGACCTCGCGAATCCAGAGCGAGGGCAGCCAGTCGATGGATGCGACGACCCGGATGATGGTCTGCGCGAATGCGAGCACGAGCTCACGGCCGGTCAGCTCCGCGCCCTGCTGCGCCGGAAACCCGGCGACCGGCTGCAACGCGGGAAGAATCCGCTCGCGCCACACGGTATCGACCAGCGACTCCTTGTTGCCGAAATAGTAATGGAGCAGCGCCGGGGTCACGCCCGCCTGACGCGCAATCGCACTCAGCGATGTCCCGCCGATCCCCTGCTGGGCGAACAGCTGCAATGCTCCATCCAGCAACTCACCGCGCTGAACACCTTCGGATTCGGCCGGCCTGCCCGGAGATTTGCGGGTCACATGACTCATGGCGACATAATTAATTGATCTTTTAATTAAATACAAGCGCGACAATGCGGCAGGCGCGATCAACGCCGCATCGGGCTTCAGTCGTCGGGGGTCAGTTCGACGCGCGAGGTACCGATGCCGCGCGGATCCGCGGCGGCGTCCAGGGTTGCCTGCGCCCGGTTCCAGAGCACGGCGTGGAAGTTGCCGTACTCGCGCCCCGCGCTCTTGAGCACGAAACCACGCTCGGTCAGCGTCGCCATTTCCTCGTCGCTGAACGCGCCGGGCTCGTAGTAGACGGCATCGGGCAGGTACTGATGGTGGTAGCGGGGCCGGGACACGATGGTCGTCGCGTCGGAGCCGTCCAGTGTTTCCAGAATGCCCAGCAGCACCATGGTGATGATCCGGCTGCCGCCCGGCGTACCGAGTATCGCCACGCGCTCCGGCGTCTCGACGAAGGTCGGACTCATCGAGGACAGCGGACGCCGCCCCGGCCCGACCGCGTTGGCCGAGGTTCCGATCAGCCCGAAGGCGTTGGGCACGCCCGGCTTGGCGGAAAAGTCATCCATCTCGTCGTTCAGCAGGATGCCCGTGCCCGGCACCATGAATGCCGACCCGAAGGACAGGGTGATCGTCAGCGTCGCGGCGACGCGATTGCCCTCGGCATCGATGATCGAGAAATGCGTGGTGTGCTCGCCCTCCTCGATCAGCGTCTGCGGCGGCACCAGATCGTCACTCTTGCGCGCCTGCTCGAGATCGATCGCGTCGGCGATCTCGCGGGCATAGGCCTCGCTGGTCAGGCGGTCGATGGGCATGTCGACATGGTCGGGATCACCCAGCCACGCGGCCCGATCCCGGTAGGCGGTGCGCAACGCCTCGATCACCAGATGCTTGCGATCCACCGAAGGCTGCTCCATCGCGTCGGTCAGCGACAGCACCCGCATCACCTGCTTGAGCACGACACCGCCGGACGACGGCGGCGAAGCGCTGACCACGCGCACGCCGTTCAACTCGAAGGTGATCGGCGCGCGTTCCCGGACCCGGTAACTCGCCAGATCCTGCAATTGCCAGATCCCGCCCGCCTCGCGCACGCCCCGCACCAGACGCTGGGCCATCGGGCCGGCGTAGAAGCCGTCTCGCCCCTTGGCCGCCAGCAGTTCCAGCATCGCGGCGAGGTCCGGCTGACGGATCAGGCTGCCCGGTTCGGGAAGGCTTCCGCCCGGCAGGAACACCCGGGCAGCGGCTGGCGACCGGGACAGCGTCTGAAAGCGGTAGGCCAAGCGGGCCAGCAGATGCCCATCCACCGGGAAGCCGTCACGCGCCAGGCGGATTGCCGGAGCCAGGGTGCGCGACAACGGCAACCGGCCGTATTTCTCGGCCAGATGCACCAGGGCGGCGGGCTGGCCCGGAATCGCGGCGGCCAGTGGCCCGTCTCGCGACAGCGAGGACACGGCCTCGCCGGCATCGTTCTGGAACATGGTCGCGGTCGCGGCGGATGGCGCTTCCTCGCGGCCGTCGACCATGACATCACGACCGGAGTCGGCCTGATGCAGCAACCAGAACCCGCCGCCGCCCATGCCCGACCCGGTGGGCTCGACGACTGCCAGCGCCGCGGACACCGCAACGGCGGCATCAAAGGCGTTGCCGCCGGCCTCGAGAATTTCGGCACCGGCGGCGGTGGCGGCGGGATGCGCGCTGGACAGGGCGTAACCGGGCGGATGCTCGGCCGCCTGCCCGACAACCGCGACCAGCCAAAGCAGCCCGACCGCGAGGTTCAGCCGGACGGGGTGACGCATGTGGATCATTCCGACCGGCCGTAGTGCGCCTTCAGCGCCTGGGCAATGCCCTCGGGCACGACACCGTCTACGTTGCCACCCAGACGCGCCAGCTCGCGGACCAGGCTGGAGGACAGGTGGGCGAATTCCTTGGACGGCGCGAGCATGACCGTGTCCACCGATTCGGACAGGTAACGGTTCATCACCGCCATCTGCTTTTCGTAGTCGAAATCGGACACGCTGCGCACGCCCCGGACCAGCACGGTCACACCGTAGTCGGTGGCGAAATCCACGACCAGGCCAGTGAAGCCGACCACATCGACGTTGGGCAGCCCCCGCAACGCCTCGCGCGCCAGTGACACACGCTGGTCCAGCGAGAACACCGGTCCCTTGGGCAGGTTCTCGCCCACCGCCACGATCAGCTTGGGGAACATCGCCGCCGCGCGGTGGATGATGTCGGTGTGGCCGTAGGTCATCGGATCGAATGTCCCGCTGTAGGCCGCGATCACGCCGTCGCCAGTCATGGCGTCTCCTTGAGGCTGTCGGTCATGGGCTGAAACTCCAGCAGATGATAACGAACCTGCCCCGCCTGCCCGTCCCGGAGCACCTGCCAGCCGGGCGCGAGCTCGGTGGTATCACGCCGATCGCGCTCGACGTAGACCCGATGCCCCGGCACCAGCCGGTCCGCAACGGCGTCCAGGGCCGGCGCAAGCAGGCCCGCTTCGAACGGCGGATCGAGAAACACGATGTCGAAATCGCCGGGGCAGCGCGCCAGTGCCTCGGGCGCCCGGGCGCTGACCACCGTCCCGCGCTCCGCCCCGCCGAGTTGCGCCAGCTGCGACTGCAGGCCCGCGGCGAGACGCGCATCGGCTTCGACGAAGCTGCAATGAGCCGCGCCACGGGACAGGGCCTCCAGGCCCAGCACGCCGGTGCCCGCGAACAGATCCAGGCAGCGCGCGCCGGGCAGTCGCAGCGCCAGCCAGTTGAACAGCGTCTCGCGAATCCGGTCGCCGGTGGGCCGCAATCCCGGCGCGTCCGGTACCGTGATCTGACGCCGACGCCAGTCGCCGCCGATGATCCGGATCTGGTGACTCCGGGCCGGGCCGGCGCGACCGCGTCTACCCGGCTTGCGTGCCGCCAACGGTCAGCTCGTCCACCTTGATCGTCGGCTGGCCGACACCGACGGGCAGCGACTGGCCATCCTTGCCGCAGACGCCGATACCGCCATCCAGTTCCAGATCGTTGCCGATCATCGACAGGCGCGTGAGGGTATCCGGCCCGTTGCCGATCAGTGTCGCGCCCTTGATGGGCGCCGTGACCTTGCCGTTCTCGATGAGGTAGGCCTCGGAGGTCGTGAAGGTGAAATTGCCCGAGGTGATATCCACCTGCCCGCCGTCGAAGTTCACGGCGTAGATACCACGCTCCACCGAGGCGATGATCTCGGCCGGATCGGCCTGCCCGGCCAGCATGAAGGTGTTGGTCATCCGCGGCATGGGCAGATGCGCGTAGCTTTCGCGGCGCCCATTGCCGGTGGTCGGCACCTTCATCAGCCGCGCGTTCTGCTTGTCCTGCATGTAGCCGCGCAGCACGCCGTCCTCGATCAGCACGTTGCGTCCGGACGGCGTTCCCTCGTCATCGATGCTGAGCGAACCGCGGCGGTCGGCGATGGTGCCGTCATCGACCACGGTGACGCCCTTCGCGGCGACCTGCTCGCCGACGCGACCGCTGTAGGTCGAACTGCCCTTGCGGTTGAAATCGCCTTCCAGACCGTGACCCACCGCCTCGTGCAGCAGCACGCCCGGCCAACCCGGGCCGAGTACGACGGGCATGGCACCGGCCGGTGCGGGCCGGGCTGCCAGCTTGACCAGCGCGATGCGCACGGCTTCGCGGGCCAGCGCCTCGATGCGGTCACCCGCCTCCAGGGTGTCGTAGCCAAACCGGCCGCCACCGCCGGCATGCGCACGCTCGCGCCGCCCGTCCTGCTCCACCGTGACCTGGATGCTGAAGCGCACCAGCGGGCGAATGTCGGCGGCCAGCGTGCCGTCGGACGCGGCGACGAGGATTTCCTCATGCACGCCGACCACGTTGGCGATGACCTGGATCACCCGCGAATCGGCGGCGCGGGCGGCCTTGTCGGCCCGCTCCAGCATCGCCAGCTTGTCCGCGGTCGGCAGCGAGGTCAGCGGATCGATCCGACCATAACGCGCCGGCACCGGCGGCTGATCGCTCTTGTTGGCCTGCATCACTCCGCCCGTGCGCGCAATCGCGCCGGCGGCGGACGAGGCGGCTTCCAGCGCCGGCAGATGCAGCTCGTCGGAATAGGCGAAACCGGCCTTCTCGCCGGACAGCGCCCGCGCGCCCATGCCCTGCTCCAGATCGAAGCTGCCACTGCGAACAATGCCGTCCTCGATCATCCAGGATTCGGATCGGCAACGCTGAAAATAAAGATCCGCGTAGTCCACCCCGGGACGCATCATCGCGCCCAGCAGGGTGTCGAGATCATGGTCGCGCAGCCCGGTCGGCTCCAGCAGCGCGCCGCGGGCCTGTTCGATCAGTTCAGTACTCATGCATCCTCAATGCGGCCGATGCGCCGGTGGGTCAAGACCGGGAACCGTGTTCTCGTCTGCCGTTGCAGTTCCAGATCCAGATCGGCCAGCACGAAACCCGGCATGGTTTCGGCGGCCGCCAGCGTCCGTCCCCAGGGGTCGATGATCTTCGAATGGCCCCAGGTCTGGTGGCCACGCGGGTGCACGCCGGTCTGATTGGGGCCGATAATGAACGCGAGATTTTCCACCGCGCGAGCCCGCAACAGCAGGTCCCAGTGCGCCCGGCCTGTCTGCGCGGTGAACGCCGACGGCGCGACCAGCACCTGCGCGCCCTGGTCGACCAGCAGCCGGTAGAGCTCCGGGAACCGCAGGTCATAGCAGATGGACAGCCCGACGCAGACATCGTCGACCTGCACGCAGCGCACCTCGCTGCCGGCGACGAAATCATCGGACTCGCGGTACTGCCGCCGCGCCTCGCCCGGCACTTCGACGTCGAACAGGTGAATCTTGTCGTAGCGGGCGACGACCTTGCCATCGGGGTTGAAGACCAGCAGCGCCGGGGCGACCCGCTCGGATTCGCCCGGCACCTTCAGCGGAATCGTCCCGCCGATCAGCCAGATCCGGTTCTTGCGCGCCAGGTCCGCCAGCGCGGTCTGGATGGGCCCTTCGCCCTCGACCTCCGCCGCATGCACCCGGCTCTCCTGCGTACTGGGCATCAGGGCGACGTTTTCCGGCAGCACGATCATGCGCGCCCCGGCGTCGGCGGCCGGCGTCACCAGTTCACCCAGCTTGCGCAGATTGGCCCGCACGTCCGGACCGGAATTCATCTGAATGGCAGCAACTCGCATTATGATCGTGGTCCTTTTTCTGCGGGCGACGGCGCAGTCTCGACGCCCCTGCGGGTAATGACCGGGTCGTCCCAGGTCCCACCCAGGTGGTAGGTCAGCTGAGTCGCCTGATTCAGCGGGCGGTCCAGCAGTTCCTGCGCAATCATCAGGATCGCACCCATCGCCGGTCCTCCGAACAACGCCCCGGCAAGGGTGACACCCGAGGATATGTCCGGATACACGGTGATGACCTGATCATACGTTCTGTCGGTCAATCCGACCGCCCCCCGGACGTCGATGGTCAGCGACGGCGCGGACACCGCGAAATCCTCCGTCTGCGCCCGCCCACCACTGATGCGGAAGTGCCCGTCGATGCCGTCGAAGGTGAGCCCGGTTTCGGTCATGTCGCGAAAATCCAGCAACAGGCGCCTGGGCAGAGCATAGAACGAGAACAGCCCGAGCACCCGCCCGGCACCCGGGTCGACGGCCGCCAGCGCACCGTCGCGAAAACTGACATCCAGTGCGCCGGTGGCGGTTTCCAGATGCAGGCCCTCCGGCGAATCGGGCCATCCCAGGTTCAGCACGATGCGGGCCGACTCGGCGCGCACATTGGGCACGAAACCAGCCGCGAACATCACCTTGTCGATGCGCGGCGTCTCCAGCACGCCGTTGAGCCCGGCCCGCGTGACGTCATCCGGTCGCGCGGCGTAACCGCCCATTTCCAGATCGAGCTCACCGCCTTCCAGCCGCAGGGTCTCCAGTGAAATCCCGGATGGACGCGGCTCCGCCTTGAAGGTGAGCCGTCCGGCGTCGAGATCGGCGACCTGCAAATGGGCGATCTCGACATCGATCGCCGGCCAGCGCTGCGGAACCTCCATGGGCTCCCCATCGCTGTCGGGGCCGTCCATCTTCGCCAGTCGCTCCGTGTACAGATGATCCAGCCGCGCCTCCCAGCGACCGCGACCCGCGGCCTCCCAGCGCAGCGTGCCTTCGGCCGCGCCCGCCAGCGAGAACTCGGCGCCCTGCCCGTCCAGCTGGCCGCGAATGGACTGCTGGCCCAGGCGCAGCGGGCCGGCCGCCAGTCGCCCGGCGGTGAGATCCACCGTGACGGAGGCCTCCGCCCCCTCCTGCTGACTCGCCAGCCCGCCCAGCCAGGCCGCCCACTCCGTGACATCCACCTCCGGCGCCGTCCCTGTGACCACGACGCCGTTATCAGGAATGCCCGGCTGGCCGCCGCCGCCGAACCCCAGCCCGGCGGCCGCGAGCCAGCGGCCTTCCTCGCTGCGCACCTGCGCGACCAGACGGTCGGCGAGGTCCACGCGCGTGATCCGCGGCCATTCGGCGTGGATTGGCAGTTCCAGGCGCAGCGGCAGCTTGGTCTCGGGGTCGGGCTTGTTCAGCGGCGCCGGCAGCGTGGAGACGGCGTTGACCAGATCCGATGTCACCGTCAGCGATTGTGGTAACTCGCGCCCCAGTATCAGTTCCGCATGCAGGCTGGCGTGGCCGTCTAGGCGCCGCCGCAGTGCCTCCGGAAGCAGGCGCGCCCAGGGATCATCCGTGGTATCGAAGCGCACGGGTGTTTGCAGCGACAGCTGCGTCGTCGGTCCCTCCGGATGCTGCACGGTCGATAGCTCCACACGCACGGGCGCTTCGCGGAACACGCCCTTCAATCCGGTTGAGGTGAGACCGTCGTTGCCGAAACCGATCGTGCCCTGCACATCTCGGAACACATCGGGCATCTCGCTGGACTGCAACTCGATGCCGGTCAAGGTGACGGTGCCGTCAAACCGCGTGGCCTGAATGTCCTTCAACGGGATTTCCAGCGCCAGATCAAGATGACCGAAGCCACGTGGTTCCAGTACCCGGTCCAGATAGCCCACCTGCCCGGACAACGGTGAATTGGAGAGGAACGACAGCATCCGGTCCAGCGACCCGTTCGCCCCGCCTTCGGCGACCAGCACCGCGTCGCGGAAATCGTCGAGGGTCACCGTCGCCGGCGTCAGCGCAACACCCAGGATGCGCCCCGAGACCGCATCCACGCTCAGCGATTCACCGTCGATGACCAGCCGGGCGACGGCGTCGTCGATGGTCGGCCAACCCTTGCCGATGCTGAGCGTGCCCGGATTGATATTCAGCTCCAGCCGGAACGTCCCGCCACCGTCCCGGAACGGGAACTCGTCGACCGCACCGACCAGACGCAGCCGCCCGCTGCCCACCCGGCCCTGCACGACGCCCTGCTCCAGCCAGGCCCGCAGGTTCGGATGCCACTGCCGCGGGATCAGCGGCTTGAGCGCGGTCGCATCCTCGCTGGACAGCGCGAGTTCCACGTCCAGCTCCGGCGCCTCGCCACCCAGCACAAGTTCCACCGAACCGTTCGCGCGGGCGGCGTGACCGGCGGCGGACAAACCGGTGAGGCGCGTCCGCCAGCGCTCGCCTTCCCGCTGCCACTGCACGGACGAGGCAAGCTGATCCAGCTCGACCGGATGCGCCAACGTGGCGGGCAGTTCGATCGTGACATCTTCGCTGTCCAGCTCCAGCGCACCGCGATCCTGGGTCAGGCTCAGCACACCCGACAGACCCCGCACCGCGGGCTGCTCGCCTTCGGCGATCAGGCCGGCCCCCTTCAGCCTGGCGGTCAGCGACAGCTCGGGCGGACCGTCGGCGACCGAATCCGACCACTCCGCCTCCGCCAGCAGATCACTGACATCCCCGGTCACCCGATGCATCAATCCGGACGGATCCACCCCGGCCAACCACGGCAGCAGGCTCTCCAGCCGCAGGTGGGTGGCCTGAACGGCCAGCCAGCGCCGCGCGTCGGACGCCTGCCTCTCGACCACCACGCGATCCGCGGTCCAGTCCGCACCGTCCCGGCCCATCTGGAGATCGCGCACGACCAGACGCTGCTGAGCGGCGTCGAGCGTCGCGCCGAATTCCGCGCGCAGATGATCCATCGCGCCGGGCCCACTGACCTGACGCAGACGGTCGGCGCGCACCTGCCCGTCCAGCACCACCGACTCGCCCCGCGCCCAGGAAAACTGCGTGGACAGCTCCAGCGGATCGCCAATCAGACCGATCGGCGTGGGCAACCAGGCGTCCATCCACGGACCCGGCTCCAGCGCGTCGATGCGGGCGCGGCCGCCCACACCCAGCAGCGTGCCGTCCGCGGAGCGGGAGAGCCGCATCGTCGCCTGCGCGCGCCCCCCTCCCAGATGCGAGGTGCCAGACAGGTCGATATCCAGATCGGTGCCGATGCGATCGATGTCCATGTCCACATCGCGGAACCACAGGGGCGGGCGGTCACGAAACTGGTCGTGCCAGAGCAGGCTGGCATCCGACATCCGCACATTGGCGAGCCCGGCCAGCTGCTCGCTGACCAGTGTGCTCCCGCCTTCGCCGGAAACATTGACGCCCCGAATCCGCACGGTGCCCTCGATATCCCGCACGATCTCGACGACGGCACCGACCACGTTGATCGCGACCGGCATGATCCGCCCGCGGACCAGATCCGACAGGGTGAAGCCAAGCTCCAGCTCGGCGACTTCCAGGGCCGGCGTCATCGGGCTCACGCCCTGTAGCGCGACATCGGAAAACTTCAGCGTCGGGCGCAGCCCCCGCCAGGTCAGGTCCATGCCACCGATGTCCACGGGGCGGTTCATCACCCCGGCGACCCAGTCCTCGATGTCCTGCTTGTAGCTGGGCGCGGCAAGCACGGCGAGCCGGAACACGCCCACGACCAGCGCCGCGAGCACGAGGCCGCCGGCAACCGTGGTGACGGTCCAGGTCCAGAGCCGGCGTCGGCTACGCTGCATTCAGGTCGTGCTCCATCGGCTCCAAAGGGGGCGAGGCAACTTGCGGACCCGCGTTCCTAGACGAGCACCACATCGAACTGTTCCCGGGTGTAGACGGCATCGGCCTGCAAACGCACAGGAAGGCTGACCGCGTCCTCGAGTTCGGCCAGCGCGGTCGACTGCTCTTCCAGCAGTCGGCTGATGACGTCGCTGGACGCCATCACGAGCATTTCCTTGGCCTCGAACTGGCGGGCACTGCGCATGATCTCGCGGAAGATCTCGTGGCAGACGGTTTCCACGGTCTTCACCGAGCCACGCCCACCACAGGTCGGACAAACGTCACACAAGATATGTTCCAGCGACTCGCGCGTGCGCTTGCGGGTCATCTCCACCAGCCCGAGCGGGGAGACACCGGAAATCGCGTTACGCGCCGGGTCACGCGCCATCGACCGCTCCAGCACGCGCAACACCTGCTTACGGTGCTCTTCGTCCTGCATGTCGATGAAGTCGACGATGATGATGCCGCCAAGATTGCGCAGCCGGAGCTGCCGGGCCAGCGACTGCGCGGCCTCCAGATTGGTCTTGAAGATCGTCTCTTCCAGATTGCGATGGCCGACGAAGGAGCCGGTGTTCACGTCCACCGTGGTCATCGCCTCGGTCTGATCGATGATCAGGTAGCCGCCGGACTTGAGCATCACCTTGCGGTCCAGCGCCCGGTTGATCTCGTCCTCAACGCTGTAGAGATCGAAGATCGGTCCCTCACCGTCGTGGAGCTCGATGCGGTCGGAGGCCTCCGGAATGAAGCGCCGGGCGAAGCGCACCACGCGCTCGTAACTCTCCGATGAATCGATGCGCACCCGATCCACGTCGGTGCCAAGCAGGTCACGCAGGATTCGCATGACCATGGGCAGGTCGCCGTACACCATCGCCGCCTTTGGCGCGTCCTTGGCGCTGCGACGGATCGAGTCCCACAGCTTGATCAGGAACTGCACGTCCGCGCGCAGCGCCTCCTCGCTGGCGCCCTCGCCCGCGGTGCGAACAATGAACCCCGTGGTGACTCCTTCCTGCTCAATCACCGATTCCAGCGTGCGCTTGAGGCGGGCGCGTTCCTCGTCATCCTCGATGCGTGCGGAAATGCCGACATGACAGGAATACGGCAGCAACACCAGATAGCGGGACGGAATGCTCAGCTGGGTGGTGAGACGCGCCCCCTTGGTGCCCAGCGGGTCCTTGACCACCTGCACCAGCACTTCCTGGCCCTCGTGGACCAGTTCCTGGATCGCCGGCTCCTCTCCAACCGGCAGTTCGCCGTTGGGCAGGATGTCGTGGGCGTGCAGAAAAGCCGTGCGTTCGAGACCGACATCGACAAAGGCCGCCTGCATGCCCGGCAACACCCGACGCACGACGCCCTTGTACAGATTGCCGACCACGCTGTAGCGCGACTCGCGCTGCACGAAAACCTCCTGCACCAGCCCGCTCTCGACCAGCGCGACGCGGGTCTCCTGCGTGGTCACGTTGACCAGAATCTCCGTGCTCATGCGCATGCCGCCCCGATGCCGACCGAGCCGAGCAGTTCGCGGGTTTCCGCCATCGGCAGCCCGACCACGCCGGTGTAGCTGCCCTCGATGCGACGGACCCAGTCGCCGGCCCGCCCCTGGATCGCGTAGGCGCCCGCCTTGCCCTGCGGCTCGCCGGAGGCCCAGTAGGCGGCGATGTCATCATCGCTCCAGGGATCCATGTACACGGTCGTCGCCGTGCCCAGGCTGATCAGGCCACCCGCGTGCACCAGCGCGACGCCGGACAGCACCCGATGCGCGCGGCCGGAGACGGCTCGCAGCATCCGGCGGGCATCGGCCTCGTCAGCCGGCTTGCCCAGCACCTCGCCGTCGACCTCCACCAGCGTGTCCGCGGCCAGCACCGGACCGTCGACCACCGCGGCCACGGCCGCGGCTTTGCGCTCGGCCAGCGCAACGACCAGCACATCCGGATCATCGATATCGGCGGTCTCGTCGATGTCGGCGGGGCGGACGACGAAACGATAGCCGGCCCGGGACAACAGCTCCCGGCGGCGGGGCGAGGCGGACGCGAGATGAAAATCGACATGCGCCGGATCGACGCCGTCGGAGGGTATTCTGCTCATGCCGGGAATTATCGCATGGCATCGTAAGCCCTCAGAGCGAAGAGAATGGCCGCTCCGATCGGGTGAGTCATACTGATCGCTCGCGCGCCATTCGGAACACGGCGTCGCCGCACTGCGCTGATGGGGAGCACACAATGAGAAACATCCCGGACCTGGCCGCCCGGACACGACTGCTGATTCCAGCGATCTTGCTGGCACTGACGGCATGCGGCCAATCGGCCACACCGCCCGGCGGTGACGGGCCACGCACCGTCGACGACCTGTTCACGGTCACGGAGAACTCCTCCGACAATGTCCTGGACGTGCTGGCCAATGACGGCGGCGATGATCTGGTGCTCGACAGCGCACCCGAATTCACCACCGCGGGCGGCACGCTTGAGCGCCAGGCCGACGACACGCTGCTGTACACCCCGCCGACGGATTACACCGGCGCGGACCGATTCCAGTACGCCGCCCGCGATGCCGATGGCGCGACGGCATCGGCCACGGCGGAAATCGTCGTTCAGGCGGACGCACCGCCACCGGTGGAGGTCGCCTGCGACGACCGCGACCCCCGGCTGGCCGCCGGCCTCGGCTACTGCTTCGATGCCTACTTCGAGACCCTGCACGACGGTACGCGGATCGACATGACCGTTTACGTGCCGCACCCGGATGCGCTGGGCAGCATTGCCTGCCCGGGCGCGGCCACGGCCGCCGACTGCGGCCTGTTCGATGTCGAAGCCGGCGAGCTGGGCCACGCCCCGCTGGTGGTCCACAGCCACGGCTTCGGTGGTGCGAAGAATCCGGACTTCTCGGTGGAACCGGCGCATTTCGTCGACAACCAGGCCGCGCTGGCCGCCTGGAACGCGGGCTACTTCGTCATCTCCTTCTCGCAGCGCGGCTTCGGTCAGTCCGGCGGGCAGATCGGGCTGATGAGCCGCGAGCTGGAAGGGCTGGACCACAACGAGCTGCTGGACTGGGCGATCAAGCCCCTTCGCGGCGAATCGTCCGCCGGTGCCGGCGACTCGATCTACGCATTCGAGTTCGACGCCGCCAATCCGGAGCACATCAGCAGCGCCGCCGTGGACGACGCCAGACCGTCGCTGCTGATGAACGACCAGCGCACGCGACTCGCCCCGGCCGGTGACGGCGAAGCCGCGGACCCGGCCGTGGGCATGCTCGGCTACAGTTATGGCGGCGGCTGGCAGTACACCGCATCGACCACCGATACCCTGGAAACCGCCGGCCGTCCACCGCGCGAGCGCTTCGACGCACTCATTCCCGAAGGCACCTGGAACGATCTGCGGTATTCGCTGCACGCCAACGACGTGCCCAAGGGTTACTGGATCACCCTGCTGTTCGGCTTCGCCGTCGAGGGCGGGACACTGTCCAACGGACAGCCGACACCGGCGCTGATCAACCAGGCGTTCGTCGAAGCCATGGTGCTGAACCGCACCAGCGCGGACATCCAGAACACCCTTGGGCGCAATGGCGTGTCCGACTACTGCGACGCCACCACCGGCGTGCCGACCACGGCCGACGTGTTTCACATCCAGGGCGTGCGCGACACGCTGTTCGACTTCAACGAGGCCTATGACGACGCGAGCTGCTTCGCGCGCTCGGGCAACGACGTCCGCTTTCTGCTGGTCTCCGGTGGCCATCCGCTCACCGTGACCCAGCAGCCGCCCTACACCGGCCAGCGCACATCGATGGACATCGACGAGATCGTCCACTGCGAGCTGGCGGTGGACGCCGACGGCGATGGTGACATCGGCCAGGAGCGCCTGGCGGTGTCCGAGCTGATGTTCGCCTGGTTCGAGGACAAGCTGCGCGGCGACACCGGCGCGGCCGATGTCATCCCCGTCGTGTGCATGACCCAACCCAACACCGATCCCGACGACACGCTGGTCGATGACCGCTACCACCCCGCCGGACAAAGCGCGGCCGCCTTCCGCTATCTCAAGGAAGGCCTGAGCCTGGCGAGCATGGACGACATTCGCGTCGGTGCCTCATCGCCCTCCGGTCGCGCGCCCGCCTATGTCTGCGACGGTGGCGATTCGGCAACCTGTGATCTGGGTTCGGTGAACCTGATTCTGGGCGGGGCCGCCGACCTCAACGCCGAGGTGTTCGTGCCGGTTTACACCGTGCCGGACAGCGAATCCCGGGTCATGGCCGGACTGCCGACCGCGCGGCTGCAACTGAACTCGCTGGCCGTCGACCCGATCGTGTTCGTGGGCATGGGGCTGGAGCGCGATGGCGAACTGGTCACGCTGCACGACCAGATCACCGCGATTCGCAACACCACGACCTTCCCCTGGGCCGACAGCATGGGCGTGGTCAACGAGCATGATTCGGGCACGACGCCCTACTTCTACGGCTGCTCACCGGACGCCGAAATACTTTGCGAACGCGGCCGCCTGTCCGGCGTGTCGATCCGGCTGCTGCCGGGCGACCGGGTCGGGCCGATCTTCTCCTCGGCGGATATCCAGTATCCGCGCACGATCAATCTGCCCGGCACCGTGACCATCACCGGAGACGTCGAGCTGCCGATCGAGGCGCCAAGTCCGCTGCCGCCCGGCAACAATCCAGGCTGAGCCGATGGACAGGCCCACGCCGGTGCTGGAGTTTCGCGGCGACACGCTGGACGATCCGGCGGTGCGGGCGTTGCTCCGTGAGCACCTGCTCACGGCAGCCAGTCTGTCGCCGCCCGAAAGCGTGCATGCACTGGATGACAGCGGACTGCGCGGTCCGGGCGTGCGCTTCTGGAGCGTCTGGTGCAACGACGCCCTGGTCGGCATGTGCGCGCTGAAAGCGCTGACGCCGGCACACGGCGAGATCAAATCGATGCGCACCGCGGCGGCCTGGCTGCGCCGGGGCGTCGGTGACGCAATGATGCGCCACCTGCTGGCGCAGGCACGCGGGATGGGTTTGGAGCGACTAAGCCTGGAAACCGGTTCCGCCGAGCCCTATGCGCCGGCGCGGCGGCTTTACGCCCGCCACGGATTCGCGTTCTGCGATCCGTTCGAGCCCTATGTGGAGGACCCGCACAGCCGGTTCATGACCCGGCTGCTCAACGATGGTAGGGATGCCCGCTGACGATGCTCCAGGCGCGGTAGACCTGTTCGGCGACCACCACGCGGACCAGCGCATGGGGCAAGGTCATCTTCGCCAGCGCCCAGATCGCATCGGCGCGCTGCGTCACCCGCTCGTCCAGACCGTCGGGCCCGCCGATGATGAAGGCGACATCGCCGCCGCCATGC
>CALBOV010000092.1 GCA_937896565.1 uncultured Salinisphaerales bacterium | reverse complement strand
CGCAGCAGCGGCTGGGTGGCAAGGCGCAGTTCGGTGGTCAGCGCTTCGGTGAGATGGAGGTCTGGGCGCTGGAAGCCTACGGTGCCGCCTACACTCTGCAGGAAATGCTGACGGTCAAGTCCGACGACACGACCGGCCGTACGCGTATGTACAAGAACATCGTGGACGGCGACCACCGCATGGAGGCTGGCATGCCGGAATCCTTCAACGTGCTGGTCAAGGAAATCCGCTCGCTGGGTCTCAACATCGAGCTGGAAGAGGACAACTGACGGTTTGTCGCGTCCGCCCCTTGGGCGGGCGCGGCCTCGTCGGCACTGGATGGTCAGCCGGATCGCGCTCACTCGATGAGTTCGATCCAGAGCGATTGCTAACCACACTTGTGGAGCTGTTATGAAAGATTTGCTGAGTCTGCTTCGCCAACCCGATCAGATGGACGATTTCGACGCCATCAAGATCGGCCTGTCGTCTCCCGAGACCATTCGTTCGTGGTCCTTCGGTGAGGTCAAGAAGCCCGAAACAATCAACTACCGCACGTTCAAGCCGGAACGTGACGGTCTGTTCTGCGCCAAGATCTTTGGTCCGATCAAGGACTACGAGTGCCTGTGCGGCAAGTACAAGCGCCTGAAGCATCGCGGCGTCATCTGCGAGAAGTGCGGCGTGGAAGTTACGCTGGCCAAGGTGCGCCGCGAGCGCATGGGTCACATCGAGCTGGCCAGCCCGGTCGCGCACATCTGGTTCCTGAAGTCGCTGCCCTCCCGCATTGGCCTGCTGCTGGACATGCCGCTGCGCGCGATCGAGCGGGTGCTGTACTTCGAGGCCCACGTCGTCATCGATCCCGGTCTGACGCCGATGGAACGCGCGCAGATCCTGACCGAGGAGGAATACCTCACCGCGGTCGAGGAGCACGGCGACGAGTTCACTGCCAAGATGGGCGCCGAGGCCGTGCTGGACCTGCTGTCCGGCATCGACCTGCCGACCGAGGCCGCCAAGCTGCGTGACGACATCAACGCCACCGGTTCGGAGACCAAGATCAAGCGTCTGGGCAAGCGCCTGAAGCTGATCGAGTCCTTCATCACCTCCGGCAACAAGCCGGAATGGATGATCCTGGACGTGCTGCCGGTGCTGCCGCCGGACCTGCGTCCGCTGGTGCCGCTGGACGGCGGTCGTTTCGCGACCTCGGATCTGAACGATCTGTACCGTCGCGTCATCAACCGCAACAACCGTCTCAAGCGCCTGCTGGAGCTGGCCGCGCCGGACATCATCGTGCGCAACGAAAAGCGCATGCTGCAGGAAGCCGTGGACGCGCTGATCGACAACGGTCGCCGTGGCCGTGCGATCACCGGCTCCAACAAGCGCCCGCTGAAGTCCCTGGCCGACATGATCAAGGGCAAGCAGGGCCGCTTCCGCCAGAACCTGCTGGGCAAGCGTGTCGACTACTCGGGCCGTTCGGTCATCGTGGTTGGCCCGACGCTCAAGCTGCAGCAGTGCGGTCTGCCCAAGAAGATGGCGCTGGAGCTGTTCAAGCCCTTCGTGTTCTCGCGTCTGCAGCGTCTAGAGATGGCCTCGACCATCAAGGCCGCGAAGAAGATGGTGGAGCGCGAGGAAGCGGAAGTCTGGGACATCCTGGAAGACTGCATCCGCGAGCATCCGGTCATGCTGAACCGCGCGCCGACGCTGCATCGTCTCGGCATCCAGGCTTTCGAGCCGGTGCTGATCGAGGGCAAGGCCATCCAGCTGCATCCGCTGGTCTGCACCGCGTTCAACGCCGACTTCGACGGGGACCAGATGGCGGTCCACGTGCCGCTGAGCCTGGAAGCCCAGCTCGAGGCGCGCGTGCTGATGATGTCCACGAACAACATCCTGTCCCCGGCCAATGGTGATCCGATCATCGTGCCGTCGCAGGACGTGGTCCTCGGCCTCTACTGGATGAGCCGCGAGCGCGTGAACGCGATGGGCGAGGGCATGGTCTTCGCCGATCCGGCCGAAGTGCGCCGCGCGTTCGACAACGGCGTCGTCGACCTGCAAGCCAGGATCAAGGTGCGCATGGACGACTGGATCGACCAGGAAGATGGGTCGGTCCAGGCCAAGCGCCATGTGGTGGAAACCACCGCCGGTCGCGCGCTGCTGTCGGAGATTCTTCCGGAAGGCATGCCGTTCGACATGGTCAACCGCCCGATGACCAAGAAGGCCATCTCCGCGGTGATCAACGCCTGCTACCGCCGCTGTGGCACCAAGGACTCGGTCGTGTTCGCCGACCAGCTGATGTACACCGGCTTCGCGATGTCGACCAAGGCCGGCATCTCGATCGCGGTTGGCGACATGGTCATTCCCGAGGAGAAGGAGGCGATCCTCTCCAAGGCTGCCGACGAGGTGAAGGCCATCGACGACGAATACACCTCGGGTCTGGTGACCGGTGGTGAGCGGTACAACCGCGTTGTCGACGTCTGGTCCCGCGCCAACGAGCAGGTCGCTCGCGCGATGATGGACAAGATCGGCAACGAGGAGAGCACGGATGCCGATGGCAACACCGTGAAGACTCCGTCGTTCAACTCGATCTTCATGATGGCCGACTCCGGCGCTCGTGGTTCCGCGGCGCAGATTCGTCAGCTGGCCGGCATGCGTGGCCTGATGGCCAAGCCGGATGGCTCGATCATCGAGACGCCGATCACCGCGAACTTCCGCGAAGGTCTGAACATCCTGCAGTACTTCATCTCCACCCACGGCGCCCGAAAGGGTCTGGCCGATACGGCGTTGAAGACCGCGAACTCCGGTTACCTGACGCGTCGTCTGGTGGACGTCGCGCAGGACGTCGTGGTCACCGAGATCGATTGCGGCACCGAGCACGGCGTCGTGATGACCCCGATCGTCGAGGGTGGTGACGTGGTCGAGCCGCTGGGCGAGCGCGTGCTGGGCCGGACGATCGCGAAGGACGTGATCGATCCCTCCACCAAGGACGTCATCGCAGCTGCCGGCACGCTGATCGACGAGCGCTGGGTCGAGGTGCTGGAGTCGAAGTCGGTGGACGAAGTCGTCGTCCGTTCGGCGATCTCCTGCCAGACCGAGTTCGGTGTCTGCGCGGCCTGTTACGGTCGTGACCTGGCCCGTGGCCACCGCGTCAACATCGGCGAGTCCGTTGGTGTCATCGCGGCCCAGTCCATCGGCGAGCCCGGCACGCAGCTGACCATGCGCACGTTCCACGTGGGTGGTGCAGCATCGCGGGCGGCCGCGACCGACGGCGTCGAGGCGAAGTTCGACGGCAAGGCCAAGCTGCACAACATCAAGACCGTGCAGCATGCGGACGGGCATCTGGTTGCGGTGTCGCGTTCCGGTGAAGTGGGCGTCATGGACGCGCATGGCCGTGAGCGTGAGCGCTACAAGATTCCCTACGGCGCGACGATCCTCATCGATGAAGGTGATTCCGTGGATTCCGGCGCCCAGCTGGCGAAGTGGGATCCGCACACCCATCCGATCGTGACCGAGCTGGCGGGTACCGTGAAGTTCGCCGACTTCGAAGATGGCCTGACGGTTGTCCGTGAAGTCGACGAAATGACCGGCATCTCGACGCTGGTCGTGACCGATCCGAAGTCGCGCGGCTCCGCCGGCAAGGATCTGCGTCCGATGATTCAGCTCATCGGTAGTGACGGTGAGCCAATGGTGTTCCCGGGGACCGACATTCCCGCGCAGTACTCGCTGCCGCCGAAGGCCATCGTGGTTGTCGAGGACGGTCAGGCCGTGGTCATCGGCGACGTCCTGGCGCGTATTCCGCAGGAAGCGTCGAAGTCCCGCGACATCACCGGTGGTCTGCCGCGCGTGGCCGACCTGTTCGAGGCGCGCAAGCCGAAGGATCCGGCCGTGCTGGCCGAGGCTTCCGGCACGATTCGCTTCGGTCAGGGCACCAAGGGCAAGCAGCGGATCAAGATCGTCGCCAGCGGTGGTGACGAGACCGACATGCTGGTGCCCAAGTGGCAGCAGATCAACGTGTTCGAAGGTGAGCACGTGGAGAAGGGTGAAATCATCTCCGACGGCGAGCCGAGCGGTCACGACATCCTGCGCCTGCGTGGCGTTGGCGCCTTGTCCGAGTATCTGGTCAAGGAAATCCAGGACGTTTATCGACTCCAGGGTGTGGCCATCAACGACAAGCACATCGAGGTGATCATTCGCCAGATGCTGCGCAAGGTCGAGGTGTCCGATCCGGGCGAGACCAAGTTGCTTCAGGGCGAACAGCTCGAGTTGTCGACGGTGCTGGACGCCAACCGCAAGGCGGAGGGCGAAGACCTGGTGCCGGCGAAGTACGAGCGCCTGCTGCTGGGCATCACCAAGGCAAGCCTGTCGACCGAGTCGTTCATCTCCGCGGCCTCCTTCCAGGAGACCACCCGCGTGCTGACCGAGGCGTCGGTACGAGGTGCGCGTGATGATCTGCGCGGTCTGAAGGAAAACGTGATCGTTGGTCGCCTGATTCCGGCTGGTACCGGTCTG
>CALBOV010000091.1 GCA_937896565.1 uncultured Salinisphaerales bacterium | reverse complement strand
CCGGTCGCATCGACTCCGGTGACCATCAGCATTGGCGTCACCGCGACCTGGGATGGAGAAACACCAGATCTGCACACCCTGTTCCGAAGAGCGGACCGCGCCCTTTACGCGGCGAAACAGCAAGGACGGAATCGCACCGTCGTGATCAGCGGTGATCCGGCCATTCAGCTCGGATAACGTCACACACCGCAAGGGCCGCAAGGATCGGGTGAACGCTGACCGATGCCCAGGTCAGTCAAGCACCGGCGGCTGCTCGCGGCCCAGCTCGACGATGCGCCGCATGTAGGCCAGTCCGGCGTCGTCCGCGCGCATGGCCGCGTGCAGCGTCTTGTGAATGCTGCTGTCGCCCAGCGACAGCAGCCGGGCGGATGACTCCCCGGCATTGCGTTCCGCGAGCCAGCGCGGCAGCACGCACAGGCCCCGCCCATGCACGGCCATTTGCACCATGATGTCCACCGATTCGATGCGCTTGTGGCGCCTGGGCCGCACGCCGGCGGGCCACAGGAACTGGGTGTAGATATCCAGCCGGTCGGTGTCGACCGGGAAGGTCAGCAAGGTCTCGCCGCCGAGGTCCTCCGCCTGCACATGGCCACGGTCGGCAAGTCGATGCGACGCCGCCACCAGCAGCACTAGCTCGTAGTCGAACAGCGGCTCGTAGTGCAGCGCCCGGTGCGCGTAGGGATCGGGCGTGATCAGCAGATCGATCTGCTGCGTCAGCAGTGCCTCGATGCCGGAAAAGCGCAGACCACTGACGATGTCCATCTCCACATCCGGCATCTGTTCCAGCAGGCGCGAGATCGTCCCGGTCAGCCATTCGTAGCAGGGGTAGCACTCCACGCCGATGCGCACCATGCCGCGCATGCCCTCGGCGTCCAGCCGCAGCGCGTGCTCCGCATCCTCGACCAGCGGCAACACGCGCCGAGCCGTGCGCAGCAGTTCGCGCCCGGTGGCCGTGAACACCAGCCGGCGTCCCTCGCGGCGCCACACCTGCGCGCCGCTGCGCGATTCAAGCTGGCGAATCTGGTGCGACAGCGCGGACTGGGTCAGATGCAGCGCCTGCGCCGCGCGGGTCAGCGTGCCCTGCCGGTCCAGGGCGTCGATGATCCGGAGGTGGTTCAGCTCCAACATGAATGAGAAATATTCATACGTAACCGCATAAATATCATTTTTCACTCATGCATTGCGCGGCTAGGGTGGCGTCCTCCCCTGATCGAGAGCGCATCATGCCTACGCTGCACAACCTGGGCTTTCCCCGCATCGGCCGCCGTCGCGAACTGAAGTTCGCGCTGGAATCCTGGTGGAAAGGCAACACCGACACATCGACGCTGGACGCCGTGGCAGCCGACGTTCGCGCCAGCATGCGCAACGCCCAGCAGGGCCTGGACCATGTGCCGGTCGGCGACTTCTCGTTCTACGACCAGGTGCTGGACACCAGCCTGCTGGTCGGCAACATCCCGCCGCGTTTTCGCGACCTGCCCGGCGATACGCGTGACACGTATTTCCGCATGGCGCGCGGTCGCACGGCGGGCGATACGCATCCGGCGCCAGCCTCGGAAATGACCAAGTGGTTCAATACCAACTACCACTACATCGTTCCCGAGTTCGACGCGGACAGCCGCTTCGCACTGAACGCTGACACCCTGCTTGCGCAGATCGACGAGGCGCGGCAGGCCGGCGCCACACCCAAACCTGTGGTGCTCGGACCGGTCAGCTATCTGTGGCTGGGCAAGTCCTTCGATGACAGCGATCGGCTGGCGCATCTGCCCGCCCTACTAGCCGTCTACAAGACCCTGCTGGAACGCCTGGCCGATGCTGGCGCGGACTGGGTGCAGATCGACGAACCGGCGCTGGTGATGGACCTGGAGCCGGCCTGGCACGACGCCTTCCGCAGCACCTACGCCGCGCTGGCGGACACCGCACCGAAGCTGCTGCTGACCACCTACTTCGGACCGCTGGGGGATAACCTCGCGCTGGCCGTCGACCTGCCGGTGGCCGGCATTCATCTCGATGCGGTCACCGCCCATGACGAGGTTCAGCCGTTGATCCACGCTCTGCCGGCCGATCGCGTCATCTCGCTGGGCGTCATCGACGGTCGCAATATCTGGAAGGCCGATCTGACCGTCCTGCTCGACTGGCTGGAACCCATAGCCGCGACGCTGGGCGAGCGGCTGTGGCTGGCGCCGTCCTGCTCCCTGCTGCATGTGCCGGTCGATCTGGCCCAGGAGGACAAGCTGGACCCGGAGATTCGCGACTGGATGGCCTTCGCCGTGCAGAAGCTGGAGGAACTGCGCCTCGTCGGCCGCGCCCTCGCCGAGGGCCGTGACGCCGTAGCGGATGCGCTGGCCGACAACGCTCGCGCCCTGGCCGCCCGCCGCTCCTCTGCGCGGGTGCACAAGCCGGCCGTGGCCGACCGGCTGGCCGCGATCCGGCCGGAAGACGGTGACCGCGACAGCGACTACACCACCCGCGCCGAACTGCAGCAGAAACGGCTGCAACTGCCGTCGCTGCCGACGACGACCATCGGCTCGTTCCCGCAGACCGCGGCCATCCGCCATGCCCGCCGCGATCATCGCGCGGGCCGCATCTCCGACGAGATCTACCGGCAGGCCATGCGTGAAGAAATCCGTAGCTGCATCCGCACGCAGGAAGCCATCGGTCTGGACGTGCTGGTCCACGGTGAGCCCGAGCGCAACGACATGGTCGAGTACTTCGGCGAGCTGCTGGACGGTTACACCTTCACACGCTTCGGCTGGGTTCAGTCCTACGGCTCACGCTGCGTCAAGCCGCCGATCCTGTTCGGCGACATCGAACGCCCGAAGCCGATGACGGTGGAATGGGCCACCTACGCGCAGTCGCTGACCGACAAGCCGGTCAAGGGCATGCTCACCGGCCCGGTGACCATCCTGAACTGGTCGTTCGTGCGTGACGACCAGCCGCGCTCGGACACCTGCCAGCAACTGGCGCTGGCGATGCGCGACGAGGTCCGCGATCTGGCGGCCGCCGGCATCAACATCATCCAGATCGATGAGGCGGCGCTGCGCGAAGGTCTGCCACTGCGTCACGCCGACTGGCCACACTATCTCGACTGGGCCATCCGCGCCTTCCGCATCACCGCCAACGGCGTCGATGACGCGGTGCAGATTCACACCCACATGTGCTACTCCGAGTTCAACGACATCATCGCCGACATCGCCAATATGGATGCTGACGTGATCACCATCGAGACCTCGCGCTCGCACATGGAACTGCTGGATGCCTTCAAGACCTTCGAGTACCCGAACGCCATCGGGCCGGGCGTCTACGACATCCACTCGCCCAACGTGCCCAGCCAGGCCGAGATCGTTGCGCTGATGCGGAAGGCCGGCGAACGCATCCCGACCGAGCGACTGTGGGTCAACCCCGACTGCGGCCTCAAGACCCGCGGCTGGGCCGAGGTGAAGCCCGCGCTGGAGAACATGGTCGCGGCCGCCAGGACGCTCCGCGCACCGGTCCCGGCGTAGCGGGGAATTCGGGATTCAGGCCATCGGCCGCGGTCACAGCGGCCAGTTTTCGCTGCGCGTGCTTTTCGGCGCGAACGGCGCGCTGATCGCGATCATCGCCAGAATCAGACGGCCGCCGAACGTCGGTTTGCCGGTTTCAACCACGGCCTTGAGATTGGCGATGATGAACTGGCCACCCTGCTGCATGTATTTCGCGGTCTTGGTGCCGGCCGGGACGTTTTCGTTGGTCAGCGTGAACTCGGTCTTGCCGCCGACGTCCTTCAGTTCGTAGGTCACCTTGCACTCCGGATCGTCAAGATTGGTGAACCGGAATGTGTGCGAATAACGATGCGGCGGATCAAACTCCAACACCTCGCCGACCACGCTGGTGTGCCTGCCGTCGGGACTGCGCATGCGCATTGGCGCACCGGGCTGCAGGCCGCCCGGCGTCGTTTCGCATTTGGCACCGAAGAAGAACGGCAACACCATGTCGGTGCGCGTCAGTTCGGCCCAGACCTTGTCGATCGGCGCATCAATGGTGATCCGGAAAACCCCGGACTCGGTGGTCGTTTCACTCATTTGCCCGCTCCTTCGTAGGCTGCACGCAGCCAGCCGATCAGTTCATCGTCAACCTCGTCCACCGATGCCACCCGCACGCGGTGGCTGACCATCGCGTTGAAGCTGCCGGCGGCCTCCAGGCGCTTCGTCGGCTCGGCACCCTTGAGGTTGATGCCGATATCAACGCGCGTCCTGGTCGAGGCTTGGACGATGCCGAACTGCTTCGCCCGTCGCAGGCTGACGTAGGTTTTCTTGGGCGCCAATTCCACGTCGCCGCCGAATCCGGTGACGGCGTCCATCAGCGCATCGTGGATCGGGCGCAACGCCGCCTTGGGGCCGGCATATTGCGCGGCGACCAGATCGACAGCAGGCGGCTGGTCGCCCTCCCTGAACTTGATCGATACCAGATTGGCGAATCCGTGCGTCATGCCGTGCTCGGTCTTCAGCCATCGCAGGATGTCACCGTGCTTGTCCAGCGATTGCCCGTTCAGCAATGCGATCCACTGGTCCAGTGATTTGCCGGTTTTCTCCGGCAGATTGCGAATCATTGATTCCGCCATCTCTTCGGGAGTCGCCACGATAACTCTTATTTCCTTGATTCCATTCGATATTTCAATCCGGTCAGGCGACCGGCCCAATGCGCGCTGAACTCGGTGGTCCACCGCTCGTGGATCATCTGGATGGGCACGGCATTGATGTGGAGCTGCCGGACGCGTCCGCATTTCTTCGAAACGATCAGATTGGCCGCTTCGAGTACAGCCAGGTGCTTCATGACCGCGACCCGGCTGACATCAAAGTGACGAACAACGTCAGACACCGCACAGCCCGGCGCTGCCTTGATGAGGTCGAGCATGCGTCGGCGGGATTGGCTGGCCAGTGCGTGGAACACGGCATCCTGATCGTCTTCGGTCATAATGTAACTTCATGGTTACCTTTCAGCTTGATCCTGTCAAGCGGTGGACGGGATTTCCTTAAAAAGTCGCCTGAAATCCCAGCCGCAGCATCCTTGGCTCTACCGGATGGAAGTGGATGTCCTCGACACCTTCGGCCGGCTCGCCGTCCAGCCGTGATGCGTAGTAATAGGTGATGTCGTTGTCCTCGGCATCCAGCAGGTTGAAGCCTTCCAGGCGCAGCCGGATCGTCCGCGTGAGGCGGTAGGTGATCTGGGCGTTGAGGATGGTCGTGGGCTCCGAGCGCAGGCTGTTGTCCTCGACCAGCGGCGCCTCGCCGAGATAGCGCAGCCGCAGCCCGGCGCCGAAGCGTTGCCACTCGGGCACGCTGATGCCGGCGGAGGCGACGCGTTCGACGGCATTGGGTACGCGGTCGCCGTTGTCGAAGCGCGCACGGCTGACCGCGAGATCGGCATCGAACACCAGCCAGCTCGCCGGCTGGTAGTACAGCGAGGCCTCGACACCGCGACGCTCGCTGGCGCCGGAGGCCTCGGTGGAGCCGCCGTCGCCAACGAAGACCAGCTCGGAATCCAGCTCCAGCGCCCACAGCGACAGGCTGGCGTAAAGCCCGTCCGCCAGCACCGAGCGCAGCCCCAGATCCACACCGTCTCCGGCGACCAGCAAATCGACCGGATCAGCCGCCGTGCCGGTGTTCGGATCAACGCGGATGGTCGCGCCACGAGCGTCGTTGGAGTGGAAGCCGCGCCCCAGGTTCAGGAAGAACTCGGTATCGCGCCATGGGCCTGCAATCAGCGACAGCTTCGGCGAGACCAGCGTGTCGTCGGCGTCACCGCTGTTCTCCGGTCGGGTCGCGTCCACGTCCACCATCAGGTGATCGATCCGCAAGCCAACGACACTGCGCAGCCACGGGCGGAGGGGCCGGGAACTGGAGGCAAACACCGAGGCCAAAGTCTGGTCCACGCCATCCTCGCGCACCGTGGACAACCGCTGGCGGCGCTCGGTGCGATAAAGGCCGACGGTGCCGATGGCGTCATGGCGGATGTCGAAGCCCAGGTCCACATCGCCCAGCCAGCCGAAGCCGCTGCCGGGAAGCTGCGCGCCGTGCCAATGCCCGCCCAGGCCGTAGACCTGACGGTCATCCACCTGCTCGAACTGATCGCCGTCGGCCGGATCCTCCAGCAGATAGGTGAAGTTGGAGTACAGGTCCAGCGCGTAATCCAGCGCGTAGCCGTCCAGACTCCAGTGGCCCCGCGCGGTCGGCCGCCGCAATTCGGCGGACAGACTGTAGCGATGCGAATCGCCGCCCAGGCTGTCGTCGATAAAGCCGTAGCGGTCGATCTGGCCGGACCGCACGGCGCGACGCGGAATCTGATCCGTGGACCGCCACTCGCCATCGTAGGCGGCGGCGCTGATGCTCACCCCGTCGTCGGCCGACCCGCTGCTGTAGCGCAGCAGACCCTGAATCTGTGACAGATCGTCGTCCAGCACCCAGGGGCCGTCGTCACGGGTGTAGGCGACGCCCGCCAGCAGATGGCCGTCGGCGACCTTGGGCGATGCCGCCGCCAGTCCGCGGTAGTAGCCGAACTCGCCCACCGTCACCTGCAGCATCGGACCCGGCAGACGGTCGCGATAGCGGATGCTGGCCGATCCGGCGGTGGAGAAATCCCCGACATCGGCGTAGTACGGCCCCTTGCGGTAGTCGAGCCGGCCAATCAGTTCCGGAATCATGAATGACAGGTCGCTGTAACCCTGGCCATGGCCGTGGGTCGGCATGTTGACCGGCACGCCGTCAACGTCGGTCGAGAAGTCCGTGCCGTGATCCAGGTTGAAGCCACGCAGGAAATACTGGTTCGCCTTGCCCTCACCGCTATGCTGCGTGGCGATCAGGCCGGGCACGAATTCAAGCAGTTCACCCGGCCGGGCCACGGGTCGGGCTTCGAGCTGCGCCGCGGTCACTACGCCCTGGGTGGCCGAGTCGGGCGTTCCGGTCAGCTCGTCGGCCTCGCCCTCGACGACCACCGGGTCCAGTTCCAGGGTATCGGTGGGCACACCGGCCGCGAATACGCCGGAGCACTGACCGGCCAGCAAGGTACCGCAGACAACAGGAAGCAACCGCCGCATCGCTTGAACTCGCGCAGGAATTTGCCGCAAGCTTGCGGCCGTTTCCGAACACCGAGAATGGATCGGTTTTCATGCCACGATTCGGCCTGCCCTCCCCGTTTGGACTCGCGCGTCGACGCAACAGCGAGTTGCGTCTCGGCCGGCTGGAACGTGAGGTGCTGGACCGTATCTGGACGCATGGAGATACCGACGCATCAGGAATGCAGAGCGCGCTGGCCTCAGATCGCCCCATCGCCCTCAGCACGGTCCAGTCGACATTGGAGCGACTGCATCGAAAGCGACTGCTGCTACGTCAAAAGCGGGGCCGTGCCTACCGGTACGCCGCCGCGATCACCCGCGAGGAATTGATCGGCGATCTCGTCGACGGGGTT
>CALBOV010000090.1 GCA_937896565.1 uncultured Salinisphaerales bacterium | reverse complement strand
TTCATGTGCGGCAATCCGCAACTGATCGCCGCGCTGGGCCGGATGAAATCCTACCTGGACTACGGCATGTTCACGCCGATTCAGGTCGCGGCCATCGCCGCGCTCAACGGTCCGCAGGACTGCGTCCAGGACATCCGCGAGACCTATCGGTCGCGGCGGGACGTGCTCTGTGACGGCATGGCCAGCGCCGGCTGGGAGGTGGATCGGCCGAAGGCGACGATGTTTGTCTGGGGACGCATCCCCGAGGCCTATCGGCATCTGGGCTCGCTGGAGTTCTCCAAGCTGCTGCTCACCGAGGCCAAGGTCGCGGTGTCACCGGGCATCGGTTTCGGGCATCACGGCGACGAGTACGTGCGCTTCGGCCTGATCGAGAACGAACACCGGACCCGACAGGCCGTCCGCGGTATCCGCAAGCTGCTCCGCGAAGGAACAGGATCGAACTGATGAATGAACTGAAGCTGGGCCTGCTCGGCCTGGGTACGGTCGGCGGCGGCGTGCTGACGCTGCTCGAGCGCAACGGCGAGGCGATTGCCAGTCGCGCCGGCACGACCATCCGCGTGGTCGCCGCCGCGGTGCGTGACGCCGGCAAGGCCCGCCCGGGTGCCGACACCGTGCGCCTGAGCACCCGCATCGAGACCGTGATCGACGACCCGGACGTCGATGTGGTGGTCGAGTTGATGGGCGGCACCGATGCCGCCAGGGACGCCGTCGAACGCGCGATCCGAGCGGGCAAGCCCGTGGTCACCGCGAACAAGGCGCTGATAGCGCTGCACGGCCGGGAGTTGTTCGCACTGGCGAAGGAACACGGAACAACGGTTTCCTACGAGGCGGCGGTCGCCGGCGGCATTCCGTTGATCAAGGCCTTGCGCGAGGGGCTCACCGCCAACCGCATCCACAGCATCGCCGGCATCATCAACGGCACCTGCAATTACATTCTGACCGAGATGTCGCAGACCGGCGCGGCCTTTGACGCCGTGCTGGCCGAGGCCCAGCGTCTGGGCTACGCCGAGGCCGATCCGACCTTTGATGTCGGCGGCATCGACGCGGCGCACAAGCTCACAATCCTGGCATCCATCGCCTTCGGCATCCCGCTGTCCTTCGATCAGGTCAAGACCGACGGCATCGAGTCGGTGACGGCGGAGGATCTCGCCTACGCCAGGGAACTGGGTTACCGGATCAAGCCGCTGGCGATCGCGCGTCGGCAGGAGAAGGGCGTGGAACTGCGTGTCCACCCGACGCTGGTCCCCGAAAGGGACCTGCTGGCCAACGTCAATGGCGTGCTCAATGCGGTCGTGGTGCGCGCCGATGCCGCCTCTCCAACCGGTTACTTCGGTCCGGGTGCCGGCGCCGAGGCCACCGCCTCCGCGGTGCTGGCCGATGTGGTCGATCTGGCGCGCCGTGGCACCGACGCGCAGATGCCCGCGCTGGGACAGTCGGCCGATCTGGTCGACTCGCCGAGGCCGCTGCCGATCGAGGAAGCCGTCTCCGCCCATTACCTGCGCCTGCGCGTAGCAGACACGCCAGGGGTGCTGAACGCGATCTCCGGCGCGCTGGCTGAACACGGCATCAGCATCGAGGCGATCGTGCAGAAGGAACTGCCGCCGCCGGTGAGCACGACCACCGTGATCATCCTGACGCAGCCGGTGCCCGAGCGCGTGGCCGCCGCGGCCTGCGCGCAGATCGAGGCGCTGCCGGCGGTCTCCGATTCCGTCCACCGCATTCGCGTGGAGCATTTTGATGAGTAAGACCCTTCCTCTGGGATTGATCAACCGATACCGCGACCGGCTCCCAGTCGGGCCGGATACGCCCGCGGTTACGCTGGGCGAGGGCGGCACGCCGCTGATTCCGCTCCGGCGTCTGGGCCAGCCCTGCCAGGTCTACGTGAAGTTCGAGGGGCTGAACCCCACGGGCAGCTTCAAGGATCGCGGCATGACCATGGCGGTGACGCGCGCCGCTGAACTGGGCGCGAAAGCGGTGATCTGCGCTTCCACCGGCAACACCTCCGCCGCGGCGGCGGCGTATGCGGCCCAGGCCGGCATGCAGGCCTTCGTGCTGATTCCCGAAGGCAAGATCGCCCGCGGCAAGCTTGCGCAGGCCGTCATGCACGGGGCCAAGATCCTGCAGATTCGCGGGAACTTCGACGATGGCATGTCACTGGTGAAATCCGTCGCCGAGCAGATGCCCATCACGCTGGTGAACTCGGTGAACCCCTATCGCCTGCAGGGCCAGAAGACCGCCGCGTTCGAGATCATCGAATCACTGGGACGTGCACCGGACGTGCACTGTCTGCCGGTCGGCAACGCGGGGAACATCACCGCGCACTGGATTGGTTATTCGGAAGCCGCCGGGCGACCGACCGAGGCGACGAGTTTCCGCGACGAGCGCATCTCCGATTCGTTGCCGCCGATGAGCGAGAGCTGTCCGACCATGGTCGGCTATCAGGCCAGCGGATCGGCGCCGTTCATGCGGGGTGGGCCGGTGACGCATCCGGACACCGTCGCAACGGCGATCCGGATCGGCAATCCGCAAAGCTGGGATGCCGCGCATGTGGTTCAGCGCGAGTCGGGTGGCTGGTTCGACGAGCTGACCGACGAGCAGATCCTGGCAACCCAGGCGCGACTGGCCCGCGAGGAAGGCGTGTTCTGCGAGCCGGCATCGGCCGCGTCGCTGGCGGGCGCATTGCGCGACATCGAAGCCGGTCGGATCGCGGCGGGCAGCACCGTGGTCTGCACGTTGACCGGGCATGGACTCAAGGACCCCGACATCGCCGCCGAGCATGTCGCCGGCGCCAGCCAGACCATCGACGCCACGCTCGCCGCCGTGGAACAGGCGCTGGGCGCGTCACTGGACGCTTGAGCGAATCGATCTGGCGGGCTCGCCCCGCCGTCAGCGACGCGCACCTGCCACGCAACCTGCATCCGGTCGTGCGGCGGGTTTATGCCGCGCGCGGCATGCACCGGGCCGAGGAGGCCGATCTCCAGCTCAAGCACCTGCTGCGCCCGGAGAGCCTGCTCGGGCTGGAGGCCGCGGCCGGGGAGGTTGCCGATGCCATCGAGCGCGGTGAGCGCATTGCCATCGCCGGTGATTTCGACGCCGACGGCGCCACCGCCAGCGCGCTTTGCGTTCGCGGCCTGCGGGCGCTGGGCGCGGCCGACGTGCGCAGCTTCGTGCCGGACCGGTTTCGCTACGGCTACGGCCTGTCTCCCGAGCTCGTGGGCGACATGGCGCCGTTCGCGCCGCGGTTGCTGATCACCGTCGACAACGGGATCTCCAGCCACGCAGGGGTCGAGGCAGCCCGGGCCGGTGGCACACGCGTGGTCATCACCGATCATCATCTGGCACCCGCAACCTTGCCGGCGGCCGATGCCATCGTGAATCCCAACCAGCCTGGCTGCGGTTTTCCCAGCAAGTCCCTGTGCGGTGTCGGGGTGGCGTTCTACCTGCTGACGGCGGTTCGGCGAGTTCTGCAGGCAAGAGGGCTCGGAGATGCCCCGAATCTGGCGACCTTTCTCGATCTGGTGGCGCTGGGCACCGTTGCCGATGTCGTGCCGCTGGACTACAACAACCGGATTCTGATCGAGCAGGGGCTGCGGCGCATTCGGGCCGGCCGCGCTGCGCCGGGGATACTGGCGCTGCTGGATCTGGCCGGTCGCGACTTCACGCGTGCGACCGCGCAGGATCTGGCATTCGCCGTGGGACCGCGCCTCAACGCCGCCGGCCGCCTGGACGACATGGGCATCGGCATTCGCTGTCTGCTGGCCGACGATCCGCACGAGGCGCGTTCGCTCGCGGCGACGCTGGATGCGCTGAATCGTGAACGCCGTCAGATTCAGGACGGCATGCATGCCGACGCGATGGCCGAACTGGACGCGCTGTCCGGCGTCGAGGACCAGGTGGGCCTTGTGGTGATGCAGGACGACTGGCACGAAGGAGTCGTCGGGCTGGTGGCCTCCAAGCTCAAGGAGGCGCGCCACCGGCCGGTCGTGGCCTTCGCGCCGGCGGCTGCCGAAGACGGGACGCTCAAGGGTTCGGCGCGGTCGATTCCGGGCTTTCACATGCGTGACGCGCTCGCCGAGATCGACAGCGCGCATCCGGGATTGATCAGCAAATTTGGCGGTCACGCCATGGCGGCCGGGCTGAGCCTGCCGCTGGAGCGGCTGGAGGCATTTCGTGGTGCCTTCGATACGGTGGCGCGACGCCATCTCACCAGCGAGCAACTGGAGGATGTGCGTCTTACCGACGGCTCGCTGGAGCCGAGTGAACTGGACCTGGAAACTGCAACGGCGCTGGAGGCCGCCGGACCCTGGGGGCAGGGCTTCGAGGCGCCGCTGTTCGAGGGGGCGTTCCGGATCGTCGAGCAGCGTGTCGTCGGTGAGCGGCACGTCAAGGCCCGGTTGGAAGCCGCGCCTGGCATCGAGATCGGGGCGATCGCCTTCAATCAGGACATCATCGACGCGGAGCGGGTTCGTGCGCTCTACCGGCTGGAGGCCAACGAGTTTCGCGGCTACGTGAACGCCCAGCTGGTGGTCGAGGAATGGCGCGCCGACTGACGAGGCCGGCCACGCGGCGTCACGCTGATGTCGCGGTGCTCAGGAGCCGTTGGCGAGTTGCCGAGCCTGCTCGAACTGGAACTGCAACGGGATGGGACGGCCGACCACGAATCCCTGGATGTAGTCGACGCCGAGCTCCATCAATGGTTCTTGCGCGGCCGGATTGTCGACCTTGCCGGCGATGACCTTTGCCTTGAGCTCGCGCAGCACGCGGATGACGGCCTCCAGCGCCACCCGGTCGACACGCTCTCCGGCGGCACGGTGGGACAGCGTCTGGTCCAGTTTGACGAAATCGAAGCGCAGCGCCTTCAGCAGTTCCGCGCCATCCATGCCGGAGCGGAAGTTGTCCAGCACGAAGCGGCAGCCGATGGGGCGCAATGCCGACAGCAGTTCGTGGGTTTCCACTCGGTGGCGGATGGCCGCCGACTCGTCGATCTCGAAGCAGACGCGACTGGCCGGCAGTACCGACGCGTCGAACTCCTGCAGCACGAAATCCAGGAACTTGGGGTCACGCAACGATGACGTCGACAGATTCAGCGCGTAGAACTGATCGTCGCCGGACACGCCGTTCTCGGCGACATATTCGAGCAGATGGTGGAGCACATAGCGATCGACATCGGATGCGAGCCCCGCGCGCGCTGCGGCAGGCATGAACGCAGAGGGGGCGGCCCAGAACCCTTCCTCGTCCTCCAATGAGACATGCACCTCGATTCCAGCGGGCAGGCCGTGCGCCAGCGGGGAAATCGTCTGCGCCATCAGGTGGAACAGGCGCTGCTCCAGCCCCGTGCGCAGGCGTTCGACCCACAGGGCGTCGGAGCCGCTGTTGCTGGCGGTTCGCTCCTCGACCCGGTACCGACGGATGACGTTGCCGCCCACCGCCTTGGCGGATTGCACCGCGCTTTCGGCGCGGCGCAGCAGTTCCATCGATGTCCCTGCGCCGGGGTCGACCTTCACCAGGCCGATGCTGAACTCCACGGTGATGATCTGGCCTTCCCAGCGGAACGGCGAACGCTGGACCGCGCGTTGCAGCGCTTCCGCTTCGGCTTCGGCGGTGTCCAGCGTTGCTTCGCGAAGCAGCACGATGACCTTGTCGCCGCCCAGCCGGTAGACGCGTCCGGCTCGGCCGATCTCGTCGGTGAACACGTGCGCCAGGTGACGCAGCAACTCGGAGCCCGCGTTCTCGCCATGGGCCGCGTTGATTCTGCGCATCTGGTCGATGTCGATCAGGATCACCGCGTGTCGTCCGCCGTCCGCCGCCTGCTGCTCGATCAGCCCGGAGATGTCGTCGTCGAACGCGGAACGCGAGAACAGGCCGGTGAGGGCGTCGCGCGACAGGTCATTGGCGGGCTTGATGTCCTCGCTGCTCGATTGCGTGCTCTCGTGCAGCGCCACAACGGACCCGATGATCTCGCTGCCCCGGCCCCGGACCGGGGCGACGGTCAGCGCGATATGTCGGCGGCTGTTCGCGGCATCGCGCAAGACCATGTCCGCCAGCCGCAGGCGCTGGCCGCCGACCAGCACACGCTCGACGATGTCTTCCTCGTAGGGGGCGCCACTGGCATGTGACAGCTGCAGAATGCGTGAAACCTGCCAGCCTCTGACTTCCTGGTTCGAGCGTCCGATCAGCGTTTCGGCGACCGGGTTCATGTAGTCGACCTCACCCTGACGGTCGGTCGTGATCACGCCGTCGGCGATGCACTTGAGCGTCATCTCCGCGCGTTCGCGCGTCGCGGTCAGATTTTCGACCGCATTCTTGCGCTCACCGACCTCAAGCACGAGCTGGGTGTTGACCGCCTGAGCCTGTTGCGCGATCTCGGCCAGCAGCCGGGCGCGCTGATTCAGCCACGAGGCGAGTTCACCCACTTCGTTGCGGGCGGATTCGTCCAGGGTGACGCTCAGCGCGTCGTCCACGCGGTCGGATTTCTGCAGCGCCTGGATCATGTGTCGCATCGGGATCAGGATGCGCAGCCGGATCAGGCCGATCAGCAGGATGATGGCGATCACCACCAGTCCCACCGTGACCACCATGGTCTCGGTAACGATGTAGTTCGCGCCGCTCAACTCGTCGCTGGCGCTTTCCGCGACGATCAGCCGCCAGCCCGTCGCGCCGACGGTGTTGAACCGGGCGAAACTGTCGCTCCCGAGCACGGGATCGGAGGACAGGGCGATACGGGTCCACTCGCCGGGAGCACGATCGCGTGTCCACTGCACCGCGAGCAGGGATTCGGCCTCAACGCGACCGAGATCCCGCGTGCCATCCCGGAATGCCGAGATCGTTTCGGCCTGGTAGCGGTCGAGATCGATGGAGTCTCTGACGCGACGTTCCTCGGCGCGGTGTATCGCCAGGGCCAGCGGGCCGAAACTGGCGTCGTGCTGCCCCAGTTCCGCGAGGTTGTCGGCGTTGCGCGCGAGCTCCGAGAGCTGATCGGTCACGGCCAGCACCCGGCCGTTCGCGTCGGTGAGCAGGGCATAGGTGCGTCCCTCGAGCAGCGATTGCTCCAGCGTCGCTTGCAGACTCGCTAGCGAGTAGTCGACCGTCACCGCGCCGGCGAAGTGGCCCTCCTGGCGCAGCGGCACCGTACAGGTGACCACATCCTGTTTGAGCAGCAAATCGGTACGCCGGCCCGTCCACGCACAGCGGCCGGCTGGCGCGTATTGCGCAAGCGTGTACCAGAGTTCGCGGTGGTAGGGGATGCGCTCGGGGTCGTTGAAGTCCTCGCGGCGCGTCACGCCGGTCGGCGTCATCTGCCAGTGAAAGGCGGCCCGCTCACGACGGCTGTAGTAACTGTTGGGGGCGGGCCACAGGCCCAGTCCTACGATGACTCCGCCACTGCTGCGGGCGGCGGATTCGAGCAGGCCGGCCCCCAGCCTGGTAATGACGGTGTCGTCGCGAATCGAGCGCTCGAACGCGACAACGAGGGGCTGCGCGACAAAGTGCGCATCCTGAAGATGGCGGGACAACGCCGATTCCGTCGCCGTGGCGCGGGCAACAGCGGACTCCTCCGCCTCGGCCACCAGTTCCGAACGGACAAGCTGATCACTGAGCCAGATCGCTGAAAGCACCAGGACGACCAGCAGGACCAAGGCCACCGCGATCAACTGGAACTGCAAGCTGCTCCACCAAGGGTGGCGCGGTCGGGCCCGGATCGAGTCGTTTGTCACATTCGCCAACGAAACCCCGCAATTTCGGCAAACTGGCAGAAATACCGAGTGTAGGTGGCTAACGCCCAGAATCCAACAAACTTGAGGCCGAGAGCGGCCCGGACTGTGGTCTAGCGCAGAATTTCGGCCGCGATTTCCGTCGCGCTGACCAGTTGCCGGATGTCCTCCAGCGAGTTGTAGCAGGCCATCGAGGCTCTGACGGTGCCTGGAATGCCAAACCGCGCCATGGTGGGCATCGCGCAGTGGTGACCGGTGCGAACGGCGACGCCGGACTGATCGATCAGCGTCGCCAGATCTTGCGGGTGAACCCCGTCGATCACGAACGACACGATGGGCGCCTTGTCGGCCGCCGTGCCGATCAGGCGCAGGTTTCCGATGTCACTCAGGCCGTCGACGGCCGCCGCCAGCAGGGCTTGCTCGTGCGCGAGCAGGGCGGAATGATCCAGGTCCGCGAACCAGTCCAGAGCGGCGGCCATGCCGATGGCACCCGCGATGTTCGGCGTACCGGCCTCGAACTTGTAGGGGACCTCGTTCCAGGTGCTGCCTTCCAGCGTCACGGTCTCGATCATCTCGCCGCCGCCATGCCAGGGCGGGAGTCGATCCAGCCACTCCAGGCGGCCGATCAGCGCACCGATGCCCGTCGGGCCGTAAGCCTTGTGGCCGGACATCGCGACGAAATCGGCGTCCCAGGCCTGCACGTCCATTCGCTGGTGGACCGTGGCCTGTGCCGCGTCGACCAGCAACACCGCACCCGCCGCGTGCGCGGCGTCGGCGATCCTGCGCACCGGGTGCATGGTGCCCAGGGCGTTGGAGCAGGCCGCCACCGACACGATCTTCACCCCCTCGAGCAGGGCGTCGAGGTTGCTGAGGTCCAGGGTTCCGTCATCCAGTAGCGGAATCCAGCGCAGCGTCGCACCGGAGCGCTCGCAGGCCAGCTGCCAGGGGACGATGTTCGAATGATGTTCCAGTTCGCTGATCAGCACGGCGTCGCCGGGCGCGAGTTCGGACTGGGCGAAGCACTGCGCGACGAGATTGATCGCCTCGGTTGTGCCCCGCGTCCAGACCACCTCGGCTCGGTCACGGGCGTTGACGAACGCGGCCAGGCGGTCACGGGCGGCCTCGTACTGCTCCG
>CALBOV010000089.1 GCA_937896565.1 uncultured Salinisphaerales bacterium | reverse complement strand
CGGATCGCCGGACTGTCCCGTCGAATCGGAGTTCGCACCCGATTCGGACGAGGGCTGCTGGTCGCTGTCCGCGCCTTGTTCACCGTCCTGCTGCTGCCCGGATTCGTCCCCCTGCTGGCCGTCCTCGCCACTCTCGCCGTTCTGTTGCTGCTGTTGGTCCTGCTGCTGTTTCAGTGCGTCGACCAGCGATTTGTTGAACGCGGCGTCCTCGTGATCCGGATTCATCGCCAGGGCCTCGGCGTAGGCCTGCGATGCGGCTTCCAGATCACCCGAGCGCGCCAGGGCGTTGCCGAGGTTGTAGGCGTCATCGGCGGTGGCCGGGTCGGAAAAGCTCTCGATCGCCGTCGCATAGTCGCCGGCTCGGTAGGCCGCGACGCCTTTCCAGCGCGGATCGTCGAAGGTTTCCGCGGCGCGCTTGGCCTCGCCGGCCTCGAGCTGCACCTGACCACGCTGATCGGCGTTCTTCCACAGCGCGTTCAGTTCGAATGCGTCGGCGCGGGGCAGGGGCGCTACGAGCAAGACCAGGCAGGCGAGCCAGGGCGCGCCGCGGCGGAAGCTGAGCAGCATCAGCGGGATCAGTGCCAGTACCAGCCACGGGCCGGTGTCCTCCCATTGCCGGGTCTCGCGTCCGAAATCTTCGTCCGTCCGGTGGCCGGGCGCGTCCGACAGGCCCAACTGCGCCGGTGTCAGCGCGGCTCCACTCATTTTCAGATAGCGGCCGCCACCGACGGATGCCAACCGGCGCAGGCCAGGTTCGTCCAGTCTGGCCAAGGTCATCTTGCCGTCACGTCCGTGCACCCAGCCGCCTCGCTCGCTGGGGATCGGCGCGCCGTCCGCCGTGCCGAAGCCGATGATCGTCAGCGAATGACCTTGATCGGCCAGTTGCCGGGCAACATCGCGGGCGGCCGCATCGGGTTCGGAGTCGGTCAGCAGCACGACGTCGCCACCGGGCGCATCACCCTGTCTGAGCAGCGCTTCGGCCTGTCGCAGGCCGGCGGCGATGCTGCTGCCCGGCACCGGCATCAGCTCCGGGCTCAGCGTGCTGACCAGGTGGCGCACGGTGCGATGATCCGCGGTCAGCGGCACGACGGAGTGGCCCGTGCCGGCGAATGCGACCACGCCGATGCGGCCGTCCGGCAGGGCATCGATCAGGTCCAGAGCGGCGAAGCGGGCCCGGGTCAGCCGGTCGGGCGCGAGGTCCTGCGCGTTCATCGACTGCGACAAATCCATGACGATCACCCGTGCCTGCGAGGTCTGGAATACCGGTGTCGGCTGGTAGCGCCACGACGGTCCGGCCAGCGCGATGATGCCGACGAGGCCGCCCAGCATCGCGGCCCAGGCCGTGATCCGGTCGAGCCGGCCCGGCTTCAGATCGCCGGCCGCCGGGGTCAGCGCGCGCAGCAGTGCGGGGTCCATCACCCGCGTCCAGCGGATGTCCTCGCCGCCTCCGCGTCGGGTCCGCAGGGCCAGCGCCAGCCAGGGCAGCAGCGCCAGCAGCCACAGTGGGCGGATGAAGTGGAAATCACCCAGCCAGCTCATGCCGCCACTCCCGTGCGCAGACCACGGGGCCAGCGCAGTGACACCAGACCCGCGAGCAGCGCGGCGGCGGCCAGCGGCCAGATGAACAGCTCCCGACGCGGGCGGACGCTCAGCGCATCGACTTCCACCGGTTCGATGTCGTCCAGCAGACGATAAATCGCCTCGAGTTCCTCGGTGTTTCTCGCGCGGAAATAGCGACCGCCGGTCTGGCGGGCGATGGCCTGCAACTGGCGTTCGTCGATCTGCGCCTGCTGGATCTGGAAGAAGCCGCCCAGCGTTTGCGGCCCGCCGCCGAATCCGATCGTGTGGATGCGGATGCCCAGCGTCGCGGCCAGTTCGGCGGCCTTGTCCGGGGTCAGCTCGCCAGCGGTGTTGACGCCGTCGGTGAGCAGGATCAGCACCCGGTCTCGGGACGGGCTGTCCTGCAGCCGCTTGGCCGCGAGGCCGATGGCATCGCCGATCGCGGTCTTCTGGCCGGCCAGGCCGACCAGGGCGTCGGACAGCAGCGTGGCGACGGTGTCGCGGTCCAGGCTCAGCGGCGAATAGACGTAGGCGCGGTCGCCGAACAGGATCAGTCCGACGCGATCGCCGACGCGGCGTTCGATGAAGTCGGAGGCCACGGACTGCACGGCCCGCAGCCGGTTCACGCGACGCCCGTTCACCTCCATGTCGGATTCCTCCATCGAGCCGGAGACGTCGACCGCCAGCATCAGGTCGCGGCCACTGGCCGGCAGCCGGATCGGCTCGCCAAGCCACACGGGCCGGGCCGCCGCGACGGCTAGCAAGACCCAGGCCGCGACGCAGGCGAGGGTGCGCCAGCCCGGGATCAGACGCTGCGTGCCGTCGGCCGCGGCGGCGAGCTGCAATTCGGACTGGATGGGCAGGCGGACGGCGCGACCTGCACGGATCGCCGGCGCATGACGATGCACCAGCCAGGGCAGGGGCAGCGCGAGCAGCAGCCAGG
>CALBOV010000088.1 GCA_937896565.1 uncultured Salinisphaerales bacterium | reverse complement strand
TGCACGACGCGCATGGTCTCAAGCTGCTCGCCGGTGCGATAGACGACCACCCCCTCGTAATTGCGGGTGCGGACCGCCTCGGACATCTCGGCCAGCCAGTCCTGCGCGGTGCGGTCGGCAGCCCAGAGCGGGGCGGCGGTCGCCAGGACTGCAACCGCGATGGTCAACCGTTGCAGCATGCGAGAATCAGTCGTCGGCGCTGGTGCTGGCCTCGACCGGCTCGCCGTTCACGCTGGCGACGCGGGCGTAGCCCAGGGTGCCACCGACACCGGGACCCGCGCGATAGCGGCTGTGATTGATCAGGTAGCCGTTGAGCTGCTGCGCCGCATCCGGCTCCATCTGGGACCAGCGCACGGTGGCCGCGGCCTGGGTCGGCTGCGCCACGGGCCCGCGCGGGGCGGCACCGGTGGTCTGGACCGCCGGCTGGATACCCCGTTCCTGAACGGGAATGGCGGCCGCGGTGGGCACGTCGCGCGCGACCAGCACCGGCTCATCTTCCGCGCCGGGCGCCAGCATGACCGACACGGTCGCCAGTGACGCCACCGCCACCGAGGCCGCGATGGCCCAGCCGGTCCGACGGGTCATCCGACCCTGCCGCGGCTTCGCGGTATCGATGGAAACCACGTTGGCCGGAAGCATCTCATCCTGTTCCACGGCCGCCATCACGCGACGGGTGAAGCCGGGATCCGCGAGCGCCGTGCCGGAGCGCGCCCGCATGGCGTCTCCGATCAGGTGATAGCGCGACCAGGTCTTGAGTGATTCTTCGGAGGATTCGATGACACGAACGGCCTCGACCATGTCGTCGCAGGCGCCATCGATGCAAGCGGAAAGGGTTTCGTTAGTCATATCGGCGATTGGCTCCACCCAGGGACTTAATCGAGCAGGGGTCGTACACGTTCGTCAATGGCTGCGCGCGCTCGGAAGATACGGGAACGAACCGTTCCGACAGGGCACTCCATGGCCTGTGCGATCTCTTCATAGCTCATACCCTCCAATTCGCGCAGCACGATGGCTGTCTTCAGATCCGGTGGCAAATCGTCCATTGCGGCCGCCACCGTGTCCCGAATTTCATCGGTCAGTGCCACCCCCTCCGGTGTGGACACGTCGCTTAGATGCTCGGTGTGGCCATATTGTTCCGCATCGGCGACATCAATGTCTTGCGAGGCGGGACGACGACTTCGGGCGACGAGGTGATTCTTCGCCGTGTTCACCGCAATTCGGTACAGCCACGTATAGAACGCGCTCTTGCCCTGGAAGTTCCGCAGCGCGCGATAGGCCTTGATAAAGGACTCCTGCGCCACGTCCAGTGCATCCGCATCCGAGACGTACCGCGAGACCAGCTGCACCACCTTGTGCTGGTAACGACTCACCAGCATGTCGAAAGCAGCGGAGTTCCCGGCCTGGGCGCGTGCTACGAGAATCTCGTCTGTTACGTCTTCGCCCATTCGGGTGTTCTTGACGGAGGCTGGATAAGCGAGCGGTCCAGATTCCCGTGTTGTTCACACGAGGCGCTGATCCAACGCTCCCTGACCCCGGTTCCGATATAGTTGACGGGATGCGCGATCGATAACCGCGCGAATCGCAAGAGTTTATCAGTCTGCCGAGTCACCCGTCATGCCCAGGCCCGCCCCATTCGATGTCCTGATCCTAGGCAGCGGAGCCGCCGGGTTGGTCACGGCGCTGCGCCTGGCCGATCGGGGCGTGCGATCGCTGGTCGTCTCCAAGGGGCGGATTTCCGAGGGCAGCACGCTTTACGCGCAAGGCGGCATTTCCGCGGTGCTGGACGAGGGCGACTCGATCGACGCCCATGTCACCGACACCCTGACCGCCGGCGCCGGCCTGTGCAATCGCGACGCCGTCCAGTTCACCGTCGAGCGCGGCGCCGATGCCGTGCACTGGCTGATCGACAAGGGCGTGCGTTTCACGCCGTCGGATTCCGACGACGGATTCGCCTATCACCTCGCCCGTGAAGGCGGCCACAGCCACCGGCGCATCATCCACGCCGACGATGCCACCGGACGCGCGGTGGAAACCACGCTGATGCAGCTGGCCCGGGCGCATCCGGCCATTCAACTGCTGGCCCACCACATGGCGGTGGACCTGATCCGGTCGAAGGATCGTGTCGTCGGCGCCTATTTGCTGAACATCCGCTCGGGAGTGGTGGACACCTACCCCGCCAAGGCCACCGTGCTCGCAACGGGCGGCGCGAGCATGGTCTACCTCTATTCCAGCAATCCGCATGGCGCGACCGGCGATGGCATCGCCATGGCATGGCGGGCGGGCTGCCGCGTCAGCAACATGGAGTTCATGCAGTTCCATCCGACCTGCCTGTTCCATCCGGATGCGCGCAACTTCCTGATCACCGAAGCGCTGCGCGGCGAAGGCGCCCTGCTCCGCCGCCCCGACGGCACGCGGTTCATGCCACAGTTCGACGAGCGCGCCGAACTGGCGCCGCGCGATATCGTCGCCCGCGCGATCGACCATGAAATGAAGCGCCTGGGTCTGGACCACGTGCTGCTGGACACGACGGAACTGGAACCCGATTTTCTACGCCAGCACTTCCCGACCATCCACGCCCGTTGCATGGAACTGCGCCTGGACCCCACGCAGCGCGCATTGCCGGTGGTCCCGGCCGCGCACTACACCTGCGGTGGCGTCGCCACGGACCTCAACGGCCGCACCGACCTGACCGGGCTCTATGCCGTCGGGGAGACCGCATCCACCGGCCTGCACGGCGCCAATCGCATGGCCAGCAACTCCCTGCTGGAATGCCTCGTGTTCGGAACAGCGGCCGCGGAAGACCTGGCGGCGTGCATCGGTGAGTGGCCGGAGCCAGGACGCCTTCCGGCCTGGGACGCCAGCCAGGTCCGGGATTCCGACGAGGAGGTCGTGGTCAGCCACAACTGGCAGGAACTGCGCCGCTGCATGTGGGACTACGTCGGCATCGTCCGCACACGCAAGCGGCTGGAGCGAGCCCAGCACCGCATCCAGCTGCTCACCGACGAAGTCCAGGAGTACTACGGCAACTTCTACGTCACGCCGGACCTGATCGAACTACGCCACCTGCTGACCGTTTCCGACCTCATCGTGCGCTCGGCGGCATCGCGCCACGAAAGCCGCGGCCTGCATTTCATCCGCGATTTCCCGGACACCGAGCCGACGGCCCGGGACACCGTGCTGATCCCCGACAGAGTCCGTATCCGCGACGCAGCCTGACGAAACCAGCGTCCGCTGGGCATTTCGGATGGCTCAGCCGGCCGGCAAGTTACGGTGATTCAACGAATTGCAGCGTCAGATGACGTCGCGGGACAACGCCCCGCGCTTTCTGTCCGCGTTCGGGAACATTTGATTTGCGCGACCGGCTGCTCGACAGCCGAGTGCCCACTGGTGATGCACTCGCGTAGCGGTCACCACATCTCAGCCGAAATCGAACGCGATCTCGCCTCGCCGCAGGCTGCCTCAGTCCTTCAGCGCGACCATCCGATCAACCACTGCGCGAATCTGGGTGTCTGGCGCGTCCACACGCCCGAGAAAGATCGCATTGACGTCCGGATCGTCCATCTCCGCCAGACGGATGAACGCCGCCTGGGCGTCGCGATCGAGCCCATCGTATTCGCGGGCGAGAAAGCGCTCGAACAACACGTCGTGCTCTTTCATGCCACGGCGGCAAAGCCATTTCAGCCGGCCGCGCGGCATCAGTTCATCGGACATGACGGTCGCCGGGCGATCTAGCCGACGCGCTCCAGGATCATCTTCTTGGTCTCGGCAATCGCCTTGGCCGGGTTCAGACCCTTCGGGCAGGTCTTGGCGCAGTTCATGATCGTGTGGCAGCGGTAGAGCTTGAACGGATCTTCCAGCTGATCCAGACGCTCACCGGTGGCCTCGTCACGGGAATCCGCCAGCCAGCGATAAGCCTGGAGCAGGATCGCCGGACCCAGATAGCGATCACCGTTCCACCAGTAGCTGGGGCAGGACGTGGAGCAGCACGCGCAGAGAATGCACTCGTACAGGCCATCCAGCGCCTTGCGCTCCTCCGGCGTCTGCAAACGCTCGCGCGATGGCGGCGGCGTCTGCGTTTTCATCCACGGCTCGATGGACGCGTACTGCGCGTAGAAGTGCGTCAGATCCGGCACCAGATCCTTCACCACCGGCATGTGCGGCAGCGGGTAGATGCTGATCATGCCCTTGAAATCATCGATGCTCTGCGTGCAGGCCAGGGTGTTGGTACCACGGCCGTCACCGATGTTCATCGCGCAGGAGCCGCAGATGCCTTCGCGGCAGGAGCGGCGGAAGGTCAGCGTCGGGTCGACCTTGTTCTTGATCCAGATGAGCGCGTCGAGAACCATCGGACCGCAGTCATCCAGATCCACCGTGTAGATGTCGAGCTGCGGGTTCTTGCCGGAATCGGGATCGTAGCGATAGATCTTGAACTGGCGCGTGTTGGTGGCGCCGGCCGGTGCGGGCCACTCCTTGCCCTTCACCATCCGCGAATTCTTGGGGAGCGTGAACTCGGCCATCAGTAGACCCTCTTCTTCGGCTCGATGTATTCGAGCTCGTCGGACATCGTGTAGTCGTGAACCGGCCGGTAGTCCAGGTCGATCTTGCCGTCGCGCCACCAGGCCAGCGTGTGCTTCATCCAGTTGGCGTCGTCGCGATCCGGATAGTCCTCGCGGGCGTGGGCGCCGCGGGATTCCTGGCGATTGGACGCCGAGGTCATGGTCGCCATGGCCTGACCGAGCATGTTGTCCAGCTCCATCGTCTCGACCAGGTCGGAGTTCCAGACCATGGACCGGTCGGACACCTTCACGTCAGCGAAGGATTTGGCGACTTCGGACATCTTCTCGACGCCTTCGGCCAGCGTTTCCCCGGTGCGGAACACCGCCGCGTTGTTCTGCATCGTGTGCTGCATGTTGTCGCGGATGTCCGCCGTGGCGAGCGAACCGTTGGCGTTGCGCAACGTGTCCAGGCGCGACAGGATCGGTTCCAGGTGATCGTCAGCCAGACGCTTGTGCGGCGCGCCCTTCTTGACCACCTCGGCCGCGCGAATCGCCGCGGAGCGTCCGAACACCACCAGATCGAGCAGCGAATTCGAGCCCAGGCGGTTGGCGCCATGCACCGAGACACAGGCCGCCTCGCCCACGGCCATCAGACCGGGCACCACGGAATCCGGATTGCCGTCGCGCAGGGTCACGACCTCGCCGCCGTAGTTGGTCGGGATGCCGCCCATGTTGTAGTGCACCGTCGGGATGACCGGAATCGGTTCCTTGGTCACGTCCACGCCCGCGAAGATCTTCGCCGACTCGGCAATCCCCGGCAGGCGCTCGTTGATCACTTCCGGGCCCAGATGCTCCAGGTGCAGGTGGATGTGATCGTTCTTCGGACCGACACCACGACCCTCGCGAATCTCGATGGTCATCGAGCGGCTGACAACGTCGCGCGAAGCCAGATCCTTGGCGTTCGGCGCGTAGCGTTCCATGAAGCGCTCGCCCTTGGAGTTGGTCAGGTATCCACCCTCGCCACGCACGCCCTCGGTAATCAGGCAGCCCGCACCGTAGATGCCGGTCGGATGGAACTGGACGAACTCCATGTCCTGCAGGGCCAGACCGGCGCGCAGCACCATCCCGCCGCCGTCGCCGGTGCAGGTATGCGCCGAGGTGCAGGAGAAGTAGGTTCGGCCGTAGCCGCCGGTCGCGAGGATGACCATGTGCGAACGGAATTCGTGCAGCTGCCCGGTGGACAGGTCCCAGGCCAGCACGCCGCAGCAGCTGCCTTCGTCGTCCATGATCAGGTCGATGGCGAAGTATTCGATGAAGAACTCCGCCTTCTCCTTCAGCGACTGCTGGTAGAGCGTGTGCAGCATCGCATGGCCGGTGCGGTCCGCCGCGGCGCAGGTGCGCTGCGCGGTGCCCTCGCCGAAATGCGTGGTCATGCCACCGAACGGACGCTGGTAGATCTTGCCCTCGCTGGTGCGCGAGAACGGCACGCCGTAGTGCTCCAGCTCGATGATCGACGGGATGGCCTCGCGGCACATGTACTCGATCGCGTCCTGATCGCCCAGCCAGTCGGAGCCCTTGACGGTGTCGTAAGCATGCCAGCGCCAGTCGTCCTCGCCCATGTTGCCCAGCGCGGCTGAGACGCCACCCTGCGCCGCCACCGTGTGGCTGCGGGTCGGGAACACCTTGGTCACGCAGGCGGTCTTCAGTCCGGCCTCGGCCAGGCCCAGCGTGGCGCGCAGGCCAGCGCCGCCGGCGCCGACCACGACCACGTCGTATTCGTGTTTGATGATGTCGTAGGAATCGGTCATGTCGTCGTGTCCAGTCGCCGGCTCAGCCGAGCGCGATGCGCAGCACGGCAAAAATGGCGGCCACCGCCAGCACCAGGTGCGCGAGTTTCATCAGATACATGGAGATCAGCTTGGTCGCTGATCCGTGGAAGTAGTCTTCGATGACCACCTGAACACCCAGCTGCGAGTGATAGAACAGCGCGGCGAAGTAGATCACGAGCGCGACCGCAACCCAGGGCGCGGCGACCCAGGCCACCACCGTTTCGTAGTCGCTACCCATCAGGCAGGCGACGGAGTACACGAACCAAAGCGACAGCGGCACCAGCAACACGGCGCTGATGCGCTGCATCCACCAGTGATGCAGACCGTCCTTCGCGGAACCCAGACCGCGGGCGCGGCCGATCGGAGATTTCAGACTCATGGTTTCCCCCTCAGGCCAGCGCGATGATCACGGCCAGCACGGTCAGCACGACCGCGCCGATGATCGCCGCGTACCCGGTCTTGTATGCGGTCTCGACATCCAGCCCCTTGCCCGCGTCCCAGAACAGGTGACGCACCCCGTTGCACAGGTGGTAGAAGATCGAGAAGGTCCAGCCCAGCAGCAGCAACTGCCCGATCCAGCTGCCGGCGAAGGCGTTGAAGCACTCCAGCGCCTCCGGCCCCGCCGCCAGCGACAGCACCCAGGCCGTCAGCATCAGCGTGCCGATGGCGAGCGCGATGCCGGTTCCCCTGTGAACAATGGATGTCACCGAGGTCAGCTGTGGCTTGTAAACCTGAAGATGCGGCGACAACGGCCGCTGGTATTCGCTCATCGGTCAGTTCCTTAAAAGTCTACGCAACGCCCTTTTCGCTCCCAGTCACCGTATCGGGTCGGTTCCGGACCTTTCGGTCCGCCGAACTCTTCGGGGCGGGTGTCGGTCTGAGTGTCGCGGGTCGCGGACGGCGCCTGCCCCGAATCGGACGCAGCGATTCCCGCCGGGTCCTCACCTTGGTCCGGAGCGTTGTCATGGGCAGCCATGGCGGGGGATTATACGTTTGCCCCTCCATGCCGCAATCGATGACACGCACGACATGCCTACGACTTCCGTCGAATCCGGCCCCCTGATTGCACTGCCCGACTGGACCGTCGTCCGTGTGGACGGCGCGGATGCGCAGGATTTCCTGCACCGCCAGTTCACCGCGGACATCGTCGGCCTGCGCCCGCAGGCAATCACGCTGGCCGGATATTGCGCCCCGAACGGCCGTCTGCTCGCGACCCTGTTCGTGTGCTGGCGCGACGATGCGCTGCACCTCGTCCTGCCGCGCTCCACATGTTCGGCCCTTGTACAACGGCTGCGCATGTTCGTGTTGCGCGACGATGTTCAGATCACCCCACTCGAGCTTCCCGTCGCCGCCGCAATCGGACGAACCCGGCCCGCCGCGGGCACCTGCGAGCTGCGGGAGGGCATCACCTGGCTCGGCCTGCCGGGCGACCATCCTCGCGCGATCGCGATTGGTCTGGACGTTGCGACCACGGATGCCGACGCCTGGGCTGCCGCCGAGATCGATGCCGGTCAGGCCTCGGTCACGGCGGCCACCACCGATCAGTTCCTGCCCCAGTCGCTGCGTCTGGACCAGCTTGGCGGCGTCAGCTTCCGCAAGGGTTGCTACCCGGGTCAGGAGATCGTCGCCCGACTGCACTATCGCGGGACGCTCAAGCGCGTGCTGACACGCGCAGGCATCACCGCCGGGCATTGCACCGCCGGCGATGCCGTCGAACGGGATGGCCAGTCCATCGGAACAATCGCCGTCGCCTCGGACACGGCCGCGCTCGCGGTTCTGCGGGTTGACGCGCTGGGCGGCCCGGCCAAGGCCGGCTCCGCGGAGCTGATGCTGGAGAGCGAGGCGGTGTCCGTCGCCTGAGCGACGGACACCACCCCCGAATGCCACCGGACGCCTAGACCCGGCGCTGGCGCCAGGCCAGCCCCAGCAACGCCATCAGGCTCAACCAGCCCAGCGAGCCGGAACCCCCCGATGCGGCGCCGGCCGGTGTCTCCGGCTGCGGCGCGCCGCTCACCTGTACCGCCAGCCAGGCCTGCTTGGTCGTGCCCGCGGAGTCGGTCACCGTGACCGATGGCGTGTACTCACCCGCTGCCGTGTACGCATGGGTCACCACTGCCTCGCTGCCCGGACCGGATGTCATCCCGTCACCGAAGTCGAACGCGTAGGCGACGATGCTCTCGCCGGATGCCGCGAAGGATGCGGACGCATCGAAGGTCACGGTCTCTCCGACCAGGGCCGTCGTCGGCGAGACCACCAGCTGCGCCGTGGTTTCGTCACCCTCGACCACCGTCACCGCCGCCTGCGCCGTGTCTTCGATCGACGCGTCTTCGGACGAGGTCACGGTGACGCGCGCCGTGAAGGTGCCTGCGGTCGTGTACGTGTGCGTCACCGTCGGCTGGCTGCAATCGATCGCGCTGCCATCGCCGAAATCGAAGCAGTAGGTGGAGCCCTCCGGCGCCTCGGAGGCCGAGGCATCCAGCGTCACGGTCGCTGGCACCTGGCGATGATCGTTGGCGAATGCGATCGACAGCGCCGCGTTGACCACGCCGGGCTGCGGGTTCACCGTCACGGTCGTGGTTCGCGTCACCGTCGTGCTGGCGCTGGCACTGTTGTCGTTGTCACCAGCGATCACGACCACGTGGGCGGTGTAGGTGCCTGCACGCGGGTAGTCGTGGTCAATGGAGGACGCGGACACGGTGCCGCTGTTGGTGCCATCGCCAAAGTAGAACTGATACGTCAGCGTGGCGTCACCGGCATTTTCCACCATCGCGGTCAGCGCCACCGGACCGCTGCTCACGTCGCTGTCGGCCGGGCTGGCCGTCAGCGTGACCGCCAGATCGCAGACGTCACCGATACCGTCGTTGTCGGCATCCGCCTGATCCGCGTTCGCAACCGTCGGACAGTTGTCGAGGTCATCCGCCACGCCGTCGGCATCCGAGTCACCGGGTTCCGAGGTCTCGCAGGCGTCGCCCACGCCGTCACCATCCGCATCCGCCTGATCCGGATTGGCAACCGTCGGACAGTTGTCAACGGAGTCCGCCACACCGTCGGAATCGCTATCGACCGGCTCCTGATCGTCACAGGCATCTCCCACTCCGTCCCCGTCGGCATCGGCCTGATCCGGGTTGGCGACCGTCGGGCAATTGTCCTCGGCATCGGCCACACCATCGTCGTCCGAATCGGAACCGATCTGGCCGGAGCCGCCCGGGTCATTGGATGCGGGGTGAATCGGGTTGAGCGAATCGCAATAGATGAACGGATCCGTCTCCGGCGTGTTTCCGGTCAATTCGCCACCGAACACGTTGGGCAGATACGGAGCCAGCTGATCCCAGTAGGCCTTGCGGGCGAGCAGCACGTCCGTCTGGAATTCGCAGAATCCGGGCGTCTTCTCGCGATCCTCACCAACGAAACCGAGATGCGCCAGCGCGGCATCGACCACGCCCTTGTGCTCGGCGTCCGAGACGTCCCCCCAGGCCACCTGCAACCAGGGCGCCAGCGGATTGATCGGCAGCGACTCATTCAGCGCCGCGGAGAAGATGTAACCCGGGTCCAGCAACTCGGGCGACGGCACGTAGGCGGCCTGCTCCAGCGCCCGGCGCAGGAACCAGTTGGTGATCACCACACCCTGGGCATCAACCATGGCCGGCAACGCGCCCTCTTCCACCCGAATGCCTCCGGCATGCCCCAGGCGCTTGCGCGCTTCGAGCAGAATCGCCGAGGCCACGCCGGCTGCGCGCGGCGTGGAGAAGCTGGTTCCGCCGACCCCCTGCGTGATCTCCGATTCGCAGTCCATGCAGTACGGCAGGTCCTGACGGAAATCCGAGACAAAGTCCGGGAACAGGCCAGCGAGCAGCGTGTCGCTCTCGTCGTCCTCGGTCGTCTCGGTGTCTTCTTCGATCCCGGACACGCCAATCGACCACCAGGGCCCGGCACCCGCGCGCGTCGGGGACAGACCCACGTTGTTGCCCGCGGAGCTGAAATGCAGCTTGCCGAGGCCGACCACCGATTCGTAGGTGTGCTCGAAAGCCCGGGTCTCGATCGCCTGGAACGCCAGCGGCGGCAAGCCGACGCCATAGCTGGTCGTCACGATGTCCACTTCGGGATGCAGGAACGCGTAGCGATGCGAGGCCTCCGACCCCAGTGCACCGGAGGATTCGACGAACAGGATGATCGCCTCCGGATTGGCTGCCAGCACGGACGACGATGTCCCCACGCCATGCGCGCTCTTGCTGGTGTCCGGCACCAGGATCGGGACACCACTGGCAGCGTACGAAGCCGCGATGATGTTGGTGCCCAGGAAGTGATAGGGCACACCGGGCTCGACCTGATCCCAGAACGCCGCATCCGCGGCGAGATCGGACGCGAGGTCACCGGTTCGCGTCAGTTCCACGACATTGTCCGGCGACACTGCGAAGGCATCCAGCACCTCCCTGGTCACGGTCGACGGATGCGCGTAGTACGCATCGTGGTAGGGGTTGATCGCGGAATCGATGACGCCGACCACCGTTCTGGGCAGCCCGGGCACCGACGGGACGCGGTCGTAGGCCGGGCCGGTCTGCTGAGGCTCCCCGCCGTCGGGACCCTCGCCTTCACCGGGGTCCCGCTCGATCAACTCCACGGTGCCGACGTAGGTTCCGCCCTGAGGGCTCCAGGGCAGCATCTCCACCAGCAACGACCGGGTGCCGCTGCCGGCCGAAAATTCGAGCGTTTCGGGGTTGCTGACGGTCGCGGACGACGTGATCACGGTGCCGGAACTCGCGTCGCGGACCTGCAAGTCATAGTCCCCCGCATCCATGTCGATCGATACCTTGATCGACGCCAGCGGATGGGTCTCGGCGTAGTCCTCCGGCAACTCGACGGTCAGCGAATAGACGTCGCAGTCGATGGTGTTGCCGGCGCAGATGGACGAGAAGAACAGGAAGGGCACGATCAGGCCTCCCCCCGTGAACTCGAGAGTCGGCGTCTCGGGCGACAAGCTTCCCGACGCCGGCTCCGTATCGGCCGCCTGAACCCGGACCGGGTTCAAAGACAAAACAGTGACGCACACGGCCAGGGCCGCGATCTTGCTGATGAAATTCATGTTGTCCCCAGGGCAAGGGCGCGAGCGCGCCGCCAAGCAGAGTCGTCCACCCGAATGACGTCAGTGACGCCCCAAGATCGGGCCAACGTTCACGAAAAATTAACCGCGATCGCGAAAGCACATTCCGTGCCGCAAGACCGCACGCGCCCGCCCCGTGCTTCCGGCCGCTGGCCGGCCACCACTGTCCCGAAAACGAAAAAGGCCCGCCGAAGCGGGCCTTTTCATCAGCGGCGACGCCCTCAGAACAGGGCTTCGTCCAGCTCCATCAACGGTGCCGCTCCGGCCTTGACCTGATTGATCAGCATCTCGGTTTCCGGATACAGCTTGGCGAAGTAGAACCGCGCCGTGGTCAGCTTCGCCTGGTAGAACGCCTTGTCGGCGTCGTTGGCCGTGTCCAGCTTGCGCATCGCCACACTGGCGGAGAAGCACCAGGAGAACGAGAACACCAGGTGGCCGATGATGCGCAGGTACGGCACCGCCGCGGCACCGGCCTCGTCCGGGTTCTTCATCGCCTTCTGGCCGATCTCGGCCGTCAGCGTCTGCACCTGCACCGCCAGCTTGCCCAGCGGGTCGGTGAATTCCTTCATGCCCTCGTAGTCGGACTGGCGCATGATCAGTTCCTGGATCACCTTGCCGAACTTCATCAGCTTGGCGCCCATGTCACCGAGCACCTTGCGACCCAGCAGATCCAGCGCCTGAATGGTGTTCGTGCCCTCGTAGATCATGTTGATCCGCGCATCGCGCACGCATTGCTCCAGGCCCCATTCGGTAATGTAGCCATGGCCGCCCAGCACCTGCATCGCCAGCGTGGTGGACTCGTAGCCGTTGTCAGTGATGAAGCCCTTGACCACCGGCGTCAGCAACGACACCAGATCATCATTGTCCTTGCGCACCGACTCGTCCGGATGCTTGTGCGACAGGTCGATCGCCAGCCCCGCCCAGTAGGTGAATGCGCGCGCCGCCTCGACGTAGGCCTTCTGCGTCATCAGCATGCGACGCACATCGGGGTGCACGATGATCGCGTCCGCCAGCTTGCCCGGGTTTTTCGGCCCGGTCAGCGAACGGCCCTGGATGCGATCCTTCGCGTAGGCCAGCGAGTTCTGGTAGGCGAATTCGGCCAGACCCAGCGACTGCATGCCAACGCCCAGGCGCGCGCCGTTCATCATCACGAACATCGCCTTCAGGCCCTTGTTCGGCTCGCCAACCATCCAGCCCTGGGCGTCATCGAAGTTCAGCACCGCGGTCGCGTTGCCGTGAATGCCCATCTTGTGTTCCAGCGAGCCGCACTTCACGGCGTTGCGCTCGCCCGGCACGCCCTCGGCATCCGGAATGAACTTGGGCACGACGAACAGCGAGATGCCCTTGGTGCCTTCCGGCGCGTCCGGCAGGCGCGCCAGCACCAGATGCACGATGTTGTCAGACATGTCGTGCTCGCCGGCCGATATGAAGATCTTGGTGCCGGAGACCGAATACGAACCATCACCGTTCTCGACGGCCTTGGTCTTCAGAATGCCGAGATCGGTGCCGCAATGCGGCTCGGTCAGGCACATGGTGCCGGTCCATTCACCGGACACCAGCTTCGGCAGGTAGAGATCCTTGAGCGCATCGGTGCCGAAGGCCAGCAGCGCCGTGTAGGCGCCGTGCGACAGCCCCGGATACATGCCCCAGGCCTGGTTGGAGGAGTTGATCATCTCCATGAAGGCGCTGGACAGCAGGTGCGGCAGACCCTGGCCGCCGTAGTTCACGTCGGCGGCCAGTGACGGCCAGCCGGCGTCTACATACTGCTTGTAGGCGTCCTTGAAGCCGGTCGGCGTGGTCACATTGCCATCGGCATCGAGCTTGCAGCCTTCCCGGTCACCGACCGCGTTCAACGGCTGGAGAATGTCGGAGCAGAACTTGCCACCCTCTTCCAGCACGGCGTCGATCATCTCGGCGTCGATGTCCTCGTGCTCGGGCAGCTTGGCCAGCTCGTCGGCGGCATTGAGCATCTCGTGGAGCACGAACTGCATGTCGCGCAGCGGCGGAGTGTATTGAGGCATGAATCAGTCTCTCGAGTGTGTGAATTCGGTGGGGCCGGGTTCCCGCCAGAACGGGAAACGACCCGAGGCCGGGGATTGTGAACAACCCGGCGGCAAATCGACACATCCGACCAGACCCAGCGCGCCTGAATGCTGTAACGACCGGTACTTAGCTCCTCCGGAACCCTTCCGACGGCGCTGATATCGGGGGCCGGCCGCGCAGCCTGCCCCGATCGGAACCGGCGGATCAGATCATCGCGGCGAGCACCGCCGATGCCGGGGCCACCGCCGCCCGCTTCTCGACACCCTGCCTTTCGAACATCCCTCCGCGCGCCCGATCTCGGCCCGTGGTGGCCGATGAAGCAACCCCT
>CALBOV010000087.1 GCA_937896565.1 uncultured Salinisphaerales bacterium | reverse complement strand
GGTTTTTGCTGGATTTTCTGAGCTGCCTACGCGGCAGTGAAGTCGGCCATGGCAGTGCCGACGCGAAGGGTCTATTTCTGAGCTGCCTACGCGGCAGTGAAGGTCAACGCTCAAGCAGCGCGTCTATACGCGTTTTTCTGAGCTGCCTACGCGGCAGTGAAGAAGCCTAGATATCGTATAAGCCAATGATTTGCAGAGACAAATAGGAGGCACCAGCGCTCAGACCAAAGTCTGAGCGCCGTGCATAACCAATTGATTTTAAAGCGGCACAATGCGCGCCGGCAGAAAAGGGTCAGCGGAAGAACGGAAGCGTCGCGGTCTTGCTGATGCCGTAGGTATTGAATATGCCGTCCACTCGTTGCGAGGTCGGCTTCTGTTCGATGAACAGCCGGAACATTTGTCCGGTGCTGGCGCTTCTCAGTGCCAGGAACGGCAGCGAAAGGCGCTCGGTCGCTGCCGTCGGCAAACGTTGTTCTGCTTCCTCTGGGGAACATCCGGTGCGTGCCACTAAACGCCGACGAAGGCGGCGCAGGTCACTTCCACCCAATGGCTGCACGCGCCGTACCTGGAGGTACCCAGGATTGTCCGGCACGACCTGGATTCCCGAACAATCCGCATGATCTCGAATGCTCTTGAACCAATTGCCGTTCAAACACGGGCGCAGCGTTGAGTCAGTGCCATGCAAACGGAGCACATCGCCCATACCCTTGGCCTGAGTCCCTGCCGCCGGAAAACTCACGCCGATCTGTGCGCTGTCCAACTCTACGAGTGCACGATGCAACTTGGCGAACAATGCGTTCATCAAGTGGTGAACCGAAAACTCTGGATCAGGCAGCAATCGAAAATCCACGTAGCTGTCCATCACCGTCAGCCCGCGTCACCGAATACACCACCGCGAACGAGCACGGCGATGACAAAGTGCTGGTTATTCATATCCGGCGCCTCGCCCTTGAGCAGCCAGCGGTCCAGCAGAGAATAGAAGTCCTGCTTTTCTTTCGGCTGGCGATACGCTTTGCCTTGCGTCGTAACCGCCCCGTAAGGTTCCACCGCGATAGCACCTAGCTGGGCTGCATCCGGATACCAGGTATCGATTGTTCGAACCGCATTGCCGATCTTTTGCGAATGAATCGCAGCGACGGCCTTGTCACCGTCACCCACGGCGTACAGGGTTTTGCTCTTGTCTCCGCGACCTCGATCGAGAATCAGTTCCTGGGATGGAAATACTTCCTGCCCGGCCCCCATTCGGACGTACGCGGTCACCTGCAAAAGCACATGAGCCTTGCCGGCAAGACCAGCTTCGATCAGCGTCGCCAGCTCGGAAACTTGTCCGGCTTCCGCCTGGGGCGCTTTCAGTTGCCGCAACTCATGCTCAAGTGCGTCGAACACCCATTGCTGCTCGGCGCTGCCTTGCTGGAGGTGGGCGACATGCACTTCAACCTGCTCGGCGCCGACACGGTTGCGCCACAGGAAGCGGCCGTTTGCGAGGTTGGCAGCGTAACGCCCAGCGAGCTCACCAAACCCATGGTCCTGGACATAGCCGGCAACGGTCTCGACCAGCTTGTCGCGGTAGCCTGAATCGTTGCAGGCCGAAGGCTCACCCGCGCCACCCAGAACCCGGAGCGTGAACTGCACTTTCAGGGTGTCGCAATCGGACGGTAATGCAGCCACATCAACCGTTTGCAGATTCGGGTTTTCAATCGCCGCATCCAGCTTGGCCGGATCCTGGTCCTTGGTCTTGAGACGATTGGAAATCGTCCCTCGTACCGACTTTTCGCGAATCTTGACCGGCTGCCAACTGGCAGGCTGTTCACGCTTGTCCCAGTCACCGGCGAACAACAAGGCGTCGGAAGGATCAAGCTTGCGTTCAAACGCCAGGACGGACGCGGTCTTCAGGGTTTGTGTTGTCATGCTGTACTCCTCGAATCAATGTGATTAGTCGAACGACGCCTCGAAGAGGTCGAATTCAGGCGTGGGTTGAAAGTCGTTGCGGCAGCGATACAAGCCGTTGTCTGGCTGGCTGTCGGCATACCAGAGCATCTGCTGTGGATCATGCAGACGGTGCGGGCTGATCCACTGCCCCACCGAATAAAGACTCTCGACGAAGCGAAACGGCGTGCTTGCATCACGTGCGTTCGCCACCGCCCCAGCGGGATGCACCTCTCCCAGCGCGCCGTAGCCAACTGGAATCGGCACAACCCAGCCCAAGCCGGCTCGATCATGCTTCCACGCATCACGGCGCGCTTGCGCGGTGTCCTTTTCCGGTGTCTCGTAGCGCCAGTTGATGCGGCACAGTGACAACCACGCATCCAGTCTGGTGGCTTCGGTGTCGTCCTCGTGCAACTCCGCCAATCGCGTGTCGATCAGCTCGTCTCGCGACACCAGCGTGAAGCCGGGTAACCAGCGCATCCGCAGCTTGCGGAAAGACTCCCAGCGTTCCTCGCCGTGCATCGGCACGGAATGAGGCTGATAGCGATGCCAGGCCGGGTTTTCCGGCGGCACGATCGTTCCGCCGGCCACACGCATCTGGCTCACCAGTTCGGCCACTGTCCCGGTATCCGCTTGCCGCGCATCCGGATCACGCAACCATCGTTCGCTCTCGACAGCAAAGACCAGGCTCAATTCCAGATGAATACGACCTTCCTCGACAATCGCGGCGGTCTTTCCCTGCTTGTCGATGGGGTTGCGTGTCAGGCGAAACGACTTGACGAACCAGTCGTCACTCACCTGTTCCTGATGGTCGTGACACACCACGCCAACCGCGCGAAACGCCAAGTCCAGGCCCGCAGCCCGGCACCGACGTTCCAGTGCCCACATCAGGCCCAGAAAAGCCGTCATGGACGGAAAGCCATGTGTCAGCGGGCTGGATACGGCGTTGGCGTTCTGCACTCGCAGGTGTGGCAGCACCATCAAGTAGTCGAAGGATGGACAAGCGCTCATGCCAAAGCCCTCGCCTGCATGGGCACCGGCCATTGCGCCTCAATGACCGCCTGCCTCGCCCAATGGCGGTATTCGGCATCCCCAACCGCGGACAGTCCGGCATCACGCAGACGCGCATTGATCCAGTTCGCGAAGCGACCAGCCACCTCGTCATGCCAATCGCCCCGGCGATAATCGTCAATGAATGCCTGGTCGGCCTCGGCATGGTCTTCACGAAGTGGAAGTTCCACCCTGTCCAAATCCAGCCATAGCTGCTCACAGCGCGGGAGCCGGCAGGCAGGGTTACGTGTCCAGCCGGGTGCCAACCCCACCCGGACGGATGCAGCGAACACCGGCAGTTCCTGACTCAACGCCTGCTCGATGGCCTCCCGCCTGTTCCGCGTGGCTTCATTTTTCGGAGGGTCCTTCAGGAGAAAATCCGTGAGAACCCGAATCAGGCGGTGCACGCTTTTGAGTTGACCAATTCGATCAAATGCGGAATCGGTGTTCAGAAGACGTGGTTTCGTGCTGTTAAGCCAATGCTCGTCACCCCAATGCGGCGGATTCGACGCCAACAGGTAGTTCACACCGCCGCGTTCGCTGTTGAGTTGGGAGATGTTCTGCGGCTTGGTCCCGCCCAGCTTGCGTGCAACCAGACCGCGATAATCACGGTACGGCCCGTCAAAAGCTGTTTTCTCGCGATGCGCCTT
>CALBOV010000086.1 GCA_937896565.1 uncultured Salinisphaerales bacterium | reverse complement strand
TCTTTCAATGAACATGGCGTCGCCGTAACTGAAGAAGCGGTAGCGTTCACGGATCGCCTCCTCATACGCCGCCAGCACCCGCTCACGGCCGGCGAAGGCGCTCACCAGCATCAGCAGCGTGGAGCGAGGCAAATGGAAGTTGGTGACCAGCGCGTCCACCTGGCGGAACCGATAGCCCGGATAAATAAAGATGTCGGTTTCCGATTCACCGGCCTCCAGCGCGCCGCCGGCGGAGGCCGCCTCCAGGGTGCGCAGGGCGGTGGTGCCCACCGCCACCACCCGGCCGCCGCGGGCGCGGGTGGCGGCGACCTGCTCCACCAGGGTGGGCTCGACGCGGAACCGTTCGCTGTGCATGGGGTGGTCCTCGACCCGCTCCACGCGCACCGGCTGGAAGGTGCCGGCGCCCACGTGCAGGGTCACGAAGCCGGTTTCCACCCCCATTGCCTGCAGATGCTCCAGCATCGGCTGGTCGAAGTGCAGGCCGGCGGTGGGCGCCGCCACGGCACCGGGCTCGCGGGCATACACGGTCTGGTAGCGCTCCTGGTCCGCGCCCTCGTCGGGGCGGTCGATGTAGGGCGGCAGCGGCACATGGCCGATGCGTTCCAGCGCCTCCAGAGCGGTCTCGCAGCCCGTGAAATCCAGCTCGAACAGCTCGCCACGGCGGCCCTCGACCCGGGCGCCGATGCCCTGCTCGAACACCAGCCCGGTATCCGGCTTGGGCGACTTGGAGGCGCGCACATGGGCCAGCGCCCGGGTGCCCTCCAGCAGCCGCTCGATCAGCACTTCCACCCGGCCGCCGGAGCTTTTGTGGCCGAACAGGCGGGCCGGAATCACCCGGGTGTCATTGAACACCAGCAGGTCGCCGGGGCGCAGATGATCGGCCAGATCGGGAAACCGCTGGTGTTTCAGGGCGTCCACGGTGAGCGCCAGAAGGCGGGCGTCGCGGCGCCGCTCCGGGGGATGGCGGGCGATCAGCGCTTCCGGCAGGTCAAAATCAAAGTCGTCGACTCTCACGCGGTTATTCCTCCACCCCGGTCAGACCGCCTTGGCGCCCTTGGGCAACACCACGGTGGCGGTGAGCGACAGGCGGTCATGCAGGGTCTGGTGCGGGTGCACCAGCACCACCAGATAGCCGGCGCCGAGGGTCAGCCAGGACAGCCCGGCGGCGGCGAAACGGGCCACCGTCTGCCAGAAACGCATGGGGCCGCCCCGGTAGTCGCGCACCTGCAGGCGCCAGGCGCGCATGCCCAGGGTCTGGCCGCCGTGCAGCCAGAACCAGGCGTAGAAGGCCCAGGTTTCCAGGATCAGCAGCGGGAACAGCACGCCGCGCAGCACCATCGGGTCGGCGCGGGTGACGCCGTTGATGTCCTGCACCGGCAGGCCGGTGTGGTTATAGAGAAGCACGAACAGGCCGGCGCTGACGAACCACAGGGCGATCACCAGGAAGCCGTCGTAAACCAGGGCCATAAAGCGTTTGAGCAAACCGGCGGGTTTGGCGTCTTCAATCATGGGGGCTCCGACGGGCGGACCAGCGTCTGGCGACGAACGGATACGGAATAAAAAGCCCGCGTTTAGCGGGAGCTTCGTTTCATGCTGGGTAGCAGAGCGGGACTTGGCCCAATGCGCGAGTGTAGCAGAAACCGATTCAAAACCGCCAATGATCCGCCACCGGGCGCCTCTTGCCCAGACCCACTTCTGGCGAACTTTCTTTCGTCATCAATCCAAAGACCGCGCCTTGCCGGAGCTGGGTTCACCGAGGCGCCGATGCTCCGGGGCCTGACGTTAGAGCCATAGGGGCGCCGATCAACCGTATTCAGTCCGCACATCGTGCCGGCGCTCCTTTAGCACCGCGTCCCGGATCATGCGCCAGACAAAATCACCTATCTCCTCTAGCGTGTAGCGACCATCGTCGCTAAACCAGGTGGCTACCCAGTTGAGCGCACCGAGGCCTATAAGCCGCAGCAAATCAAGATCCACTTCCTTTCGAATTACCCCTTTCTCCGCCAGTGACTTGAGCATAGTCGCCCAGAGGGACTCATAACGGTCGCGCAACTTGATCATCTCCTTACGTGCCTCGCCGCGCAGAGAACGCCACTCAAACAACAGTACATAGACCATGTCCGAGCCGCTGACCAGCATCTGAAGGTGCGCATTGATGCCTCTACGCAACTGCTCCACGGGTTCCGCCGCACCGGCCACGGCTTCGGAGACAGCAGTCGAGGTTTGCTCCAAACCAAGGCGCATCAGATCAACAAGAATATCCTCCTTGGCCTGATACCGGTAATGAAGGCTGCCGGGCAGCAAATTACACGCTTTTGCGATTTCTTTCACCGTGGTCCGGTCATAGCCCTGCTCACGAAACAGTCGAGCGGCGGATGTCAATACAAACTGACGATCAGACCGGGCCGGACCGGCCGGGCGCTTTTTTCTCATGGTTTTTCTCCTCCGGCCTCGGGGTACGGCGCGAATCCGAATTGCGAGAGTCCATTGCCTGCGTCAGACCGACGACTTCCCCGTAATGGCTCGTCACGCCGAAGATCCGCGCGGCCCGCTGATTTTCTCACAAGTCATCGGCTAAGCACCACCGGCCTTGGTCAGCTGGCCAGGGAGGAGGTCCGGGCCGTGTACGGTCTGCGTCGCACCGAATGCCGATGCTGCTTCGGTATCATGCCTTATACCAACGATTTCAATTCGGTGCTCGGATCTTTCAATGCTTCAACATCGACGTCCTTGCCTTGATATACAAGCTTCTTCCCGACCATGAAGGCCATGGGCAGATTTACCGCGTCAACGGCCACCAGCCGGCTTCCGCGTAAATAGAATACCACAAACGCTTCATCCGAGGGATCACCGCGAACCACCCGCTGATCGTGGTTTTGAGATAACCCCACCATTTGTAAGCGTACGTTAAACTGGTTCGACCAGAACCACGGCACGCTTGTGTAGGGCACGCGCTCACCCATAAGCGTCGCCGCCGCAGTACGAGCCTGATCGACGGCATTCGCCACGGACTCAAGTCGTTGCATCTTTTCAAATAACAGATTCCGGTGGCGGGTACAGTCGCCGATCGCCAGGACAGCGGGATCCGCGGTACGAGTAAACTCGTCAACGACAATACCGTCATCACAGGGCAAGCCCGCGGCCTCGGCTAGAGCGGTTTCCGGAAGAACACCGATGGAAACAAGCACGATATCGGCCGGCACGATACCGCCGTTCGCCAATCTCACGCCCGTCACACAACCTTGCTCTCCCGCTTCGAAGCCGGTAACCGCGGTGTTCAAACGTACGTCCACGCCGGCGTCAGTATGCTTGGCGTAAAAGAATGCGGACATTTCCGGCCCAGTAACCCGTTGCATAAGCCGATCAGCGGCTTCCAGTACGGTGACATCGACGCCGCTCTTGTTTGCGCTGGCGGCGACCTCGAGACCGATATAGCCGCCACCCACGATGACCAAACGTTTCCCTGCAACTAATTGTTGGCGCAAGTTATCCGCATCGGCTATATCATGCAAATAGTGAATGCCTTTCAAGTCCGCTCCCGGCGCATTCAAACGCCGAACACGCGATCCCGTGGCCAGGACAAGTTGATCGTATTTCAAGGTGCTCTGGTCCGACAACCGGATGATTTTGTTGTTTCGATCGATTTGCACGACTCGCACACCGAGCCGCAACTGATGACCCGCCTTTTCATATATTGAACTTGGCTTCAAATACAGTGAACCCTGATCAACTTCGCCTGTCAGGTAATTCTTGGACAGAGGCGGGCGCTGATAGGGTGGGTGGGGCTCTTCGCCCACCAGAATCACTTTATGCTGATATTTCTTTTGCAACAGTGTTGTCAAAAGCGCTCCCGCCGCGTGCCCGCCGCCAACGATGACCGTCGTTTGTTTCTGATTGTTCGTCATAGCCTATCTCTTTTCTACTGTGCCTTGGGGTCCGATTTCACGATTACAAACGCCATGGGGACGAGCACGCCGCACTCAATACCGCGATCGGCCGCGGGAAACCTTGAAATCCTCGAGAATCATCTCGGCCCCCTTCTCGCCAATCATGGTCGCCGGCTGATGAGTATTTCCGCCCACCAGGGTCGGCATAACGGAAGCATCAACCACCCGCAGGGACCGGAGGCCATGCACGCGCAGTCGGGGATCGACCACCGCCATTGGATCCAACCCCATCTTACAGGTACCTACAGGGTGGTAGGCCGACTCGCCGCTACGCCTCACCCATCTGGCGAGGTCTTCGTCACTGCGCAGCGTCGGTCCCGGCGATATCTCGACCTCGTGGTGAGACGCGAAAGCCGGCTGCTCCAGAATCCTGCGGACTAAACGCACCCCCCGAACGAGTCTCTCGACATCGGCGGGCTCAGCCATATAATTGGGGTCTATCAGCGGTGCCGCGAAGGGATCGGCACTGTGCAAACCGACGTGGCCGCGCGACAAAGGCCGGAGCCCATAAATCATCACGATGTAACCATAACCGCTCATCGCGGTCTTCATATCCCGCCCGTGATCAGCGTACAGCATCGGCCCGAAATGCAGTTGCAAGTCGGGGATCGGCTCTTCCGCACGGGAACGAATAAACCCACCGGCCTCGGCGCCGTTACTCGACAGTAAACCGCGACGACCGCTCAGATACTGCAGCAGGGCCCGAAGGCCCTTGAACCAGTAGCTCGGATGCATGGAAATGCTCTGGCGGTCGCGCGCTCTAACACGCACGAACACGTCGATGTGATCCTGCAGATTCCGTCCCACGCCCTCCAGCTCATGACGCAATTCAATCCCGTGCCGGGACAGTTCACCGCGCGGCCCGATTCCAGAAAGCATCAGCAGCTGCGGAGAATTAAACGCGCCGCCGCAGAGAACTACTTCGCGCCGGGCACGGACCTGAGCCAGCCCCTTCCCGCTCCGATATTCGACACCGGTGGCATGGCCGCCCTGGAGCAACACACGCGTGACGTGCGCTCCGCTGCGGACAGTCAGGTTGGACCGAAACGCCGCGGGTTCGAGATAGGCACGCGCATTGCTACAGCGCGCGCCGTCCTTCTGATAAACATAGTAGTAGCCCACGCCTTCCTGTTCACGTCCGTTGAAATCCGGGTTGCGCCGGTGGCCCGCCTGCATCGCCGCCTTGACGAACGCCGTGCTTAGCGGATTGGTATAGCGGCGCTCGGCAACATTAAGCGGGCCACCCCGACCATGAAACGCCGTTTCAAGAGCCGCCAACTCCGGCTCGAAATGTTCGGATCTTCGGAAGTAAGGCAACACATCGGCATACGACCACCCCTCGCAACCGAGCCGTGCCCACTCGTCGTAGTCCCGGGCATGTCCGCGAATGTAGACCTGCGCGTTCATGCCGCTGGACCCGCCGACCATCTTGCCTCGTGGCTGATATAAGGCACGGCCATACATGTGCCGTTGCGGCTCGGTATTGAACTGCCAGTTAACGCGACGACTGAAGATCAGCTGCAGAAAGCCCAGCGGCATATTCACGAACGGATTGCGGCGACTCTCCGGACCGGCCTCAAGCAACAGCACCGAATGGCGGCCGCATTCGGATAGACGGTTGGCGACGACGCATCCGGCCGAGCCCGCCCCAACCACGACATAATCGAACTGTTCGGATGACATCGGCTCCGGACGTGAATTCAATTTTTTGCGGTCAACTTGACCATTAGCTTGGAATAGCCCCGCACAAAGTTGGACTGCACACGCTCGGGCTCACCCACGACCTCTATGTTATCAAAGCGCTTGAGTAACTCTTCCCACAAAATCCGCAATTGCAACTCAGCCAGACGGTTGCCCATGCAACGGTGAATGCCGTAGCCAAAGGAAATATGATTCCGCGCGTCCTTTCGATCAATAATAAGCTGGTCGGGATTTTCGAACTTTCGTTCGTCTCTATTACCGGAGGCATACCACATCAACACGCGGTCCCCTTTCTTAATGGTCTGACCACGCAGCTCCACGTCCTGCGTGGCAACCCGGCGCATGTGCGCGAGTGGAGTTTGCCAGCGGATAATTTCCGAAACCATGTTCGGAATCAATTCCGGGTTTTTCTTCAGCTTGATGAATTCCTCGGGGAACTGATTCAGGGCCAGCACACCGCCGCTCATGGAGTTGCGGGTGGTGTCATTGCCGCCAACAATCAGCAGCGCCAGGTTGCCGATAAACTCCATCGGACGGTTAATCAAATCCCGGGTATCCTCGTTACTCTGTAGCATGCTGATCAAGTCGAAACCCGGAGGCTCGCCAGCCTTGCGTCGTGCCTCCTTGTCTCGCCAAAGCCTCGAGAATGACCAGGCCATGTCCGCGGCATCGTCAAACATGATGTCTTCGTCGGTAAACTCGCCACCAGTCGCCGAAGATGCTCCGGACAGTCGGTCCGACCAATCAACCAGCTTGTGACGCTGCTCGTAAGGGAAATCCAGCAACGTTGCCAACATACGCCCGGTCAACTCCTTGGACACTGCCGGCACCCAGTTGAAAGCCTTGTCCAGGGGCAGACTGTCGAGCACCTCGGCGGCGCGCTGCCGGATCAGCCCCTCCATTTCCTTGAGATTCTGGGGTGCCACCACACCTTGGACCGCCCGGCGTTGCACATCATGTTTTGGCGGATCCATGGCGATAAACATTTCCACCGACAACCCTTCCGGAGGATCACCCAGAATGATTTGTGGCTCGGAGGAAAAGAGCTCGTGATTCTTATCGACGAACAAAATGTCTTCATAGCGTGTCACCGACCAGAATGGCCCGAACTGGCTGCTTTTCTGGAAGTGCACCGGTGCCTCATCACGTAACCGCTTGAAATAGGCACCCCACTGATCTTGCCGATACAGAAAAGGGTTGCTGGTGTCAATATCCTCAAGTGCCAGGGTATTGACGTCAGGCACGGGCTGTTCGAGAAACTTGACCTGTGGGCGTGTTGACCCCAGTGCCTTTTTCTTCGCTTTCATCAGAGATTTGAGTGCCTTGATCTGTAAGTGCATAGGCACCAATCTCGATGTGGCATTAATCATCTTTGTTTGCATGGCATCGTTCGTGCCTGACTTGGTTGACATGGTGACCTCCCGCTACATCTGAAATTCAGGCAACAGAACGGTCATACCGTCCATAGCCTCTGTGGTTCGAATCTGACAGCCCAGCCGAGAAGTTTCTGCCCGCTCCGGAGTCATGGACAACATCTGCTCTTCAGCATCATTTATTTCCCCGGTCTTTCCGAACCATTCATCGGTCACTATCACGTGGCAGGTGCCGCAGGCGCATTCCCCACCGCAGTCTCCGTCGATGCCGGGCACAGCGTTATTAACAGCAACCTGCATCAGCGAGGAACCAGATTCAAACTCGGCAATGTGCTCGGTACTGTCATGCTCAATGAACGTAATCTTACCCAAGACCTTTCTCCAGCAAGTAACTTAATGACTGCATCGTGGTTGTTGATTGGCTTGCCGGGGAGGTCATTTATTGACACACTGGGGTCATTTAAAGACAGGCATGCCTATCAACGGACCGTATCAATGACACAGCAGAAGGGTGAACCGAAAGCTTCGGAAGGCGGCATTCCGTCGAACTATTCACGACTTATTGCCCGCGAGCTGGACTTAACCGTCAGCCAGCTACCCTCGTTGCTGCAAGGTACCGGTCTCGGTATCGCGCAATTTCTGGGCGAGGACAGTCTGCTCACGCCAGCTCACCAGGTGCGGATTTTACGCAATGCACTGGCGTTGTCGGGCCAGTTTGAGTTCGGCTTACGGCTGGGTAAGCGTCTGACCCCGGCGACCCACGGCGCCATCGGTTTTGCCGCCTCGAGCAGTCCGGACCTGCTCACCGCGCTACAGGCGATTCAGACATTCCTACCTACTCGCGCAAGCATCGTCGAGCTACACCTGCAGGAAGCTGAAGAACACCTGGAATGCCGACTGGACTTCCAAGTGCCGCTGGACGCGGATATCGAGCGTTGCCTGGCGGATACCATGATCGTGGTGCTGCTTGAATTCGGCGAGTTCGTTGTCGGTCGCCCACTACATGAGGCTGAAATTTGTTTTACCCACCGGACACCTGAGTACCACGCGATGTACTCGGACTACTTGCCCGGTCGCATTCGTTTTGGCTCCGATAAGTTCACACTAAAACTGCCGATGGCACTGTGCCTGGAACCGAACGCCTCCGCCAATCATGAAAATTACCGCCTGGCTCTTGAGCAATGTGAATCAATGCTTGCCGAGCTTCAGAACCACAAGCCCAGCTACCAGACCCGGCTTAAGAAGATGATGCTATCGAGACCCCCCGGTTCGCTCAGCGAAGACGAAGCAGCAGCCTCCCTTTTCATGAGCAAACGCACTCTCGCTCGCAAGCTCAAGGAGGAAAACAGTAGTTTTAGGAAAATTCGTGACGAAATCCTATCCCGGCAAGCGATCAGCTACCTGTGTGACAGCAAGCTTTCGATCGAAGCCATCGCCGCGTTGATGAACTATCATGACGGAGCCAATTTCAGGCGTGCCTTCAAGCGCTGGTTCGGTCTTTCGCCCGATCAGTACCGGCAGCACGCCGGTTCCCGGCACACTCTACCCCCTGCCCCCTAGTGGTCCGGTACCACGCTCCGGCATTCCGTTTCCTTTCTTTTGTACCGTATCTCGACCGGCCTTTCCCGCCGGTCTGACGCGATCTGTTTCCCGGCGCGCGAAGATATCCACTGACTGCTTTTTTCGGGCCTTGACATTTGGTCAATCGCCCAAATAAAGTGACTCAACAGTCGAACTACTCAGGAGGTCGACATGGTGATCGCGAGCCGCAAGATTGGTTACGATGAAGTCGAACACAGGGATTTGAATTTCGGCATGAGCCCGGAGACGGTGCCGCGCCACTGGTTCAACAACGATCCGTGGATCACTCACTGGATGAACGCGATCCTGGCCGCGGTGCCGGACGGCGAGCGCTGGGTCATGCAGGCCACGAGTAAGCAACTCGAGAATCTTCACGATCCGTCAGTGCGCAAAGCCGCGATCAGCTTTATTCGACAGGAACGCTCCCATGCACGGGAGCATGACGCCATGAATGAAGCGATGGTCGCGCACGGCATTCCAATAGACCGGGCGGAGGCCGTGTTCAAGGCGATCAGAAAGCCCCTTCAACGCTACCTGGGCGGCGCCACCCAGTGCGCCATGGCCGCGAACTTCGAGCATTTCACGGCCGTGATTTCCCAGGTAATGCTCGATCATCCGGAACTGTGGGACGATACCAGGCAGGAAGTCGCCGCCATGCTGTTCTGGCACTTCGTGGAGGAGACGGAGCACAAGTCAGTCAGCTTCGACGTGTTCGGAGAGGTAAGCGGGGGCGGCGTCCGCGCTTACGCAATCCGCATGGCGACGCTCGCTCTGGGTACAGCCCTTTTCCTGCCTCTGGTGCACGGTAACTGGCTGTATTTCCTCTGGAAAGATCGGCAGCTCACGAACATCCCCTCGGCACTGCGCGCCATTAAGTGGTTGTACTTCGCACCTGGAATCTTCACCCGAGCTTTTGTGATCGATACGCTGCCTTTTCTCTCCCCCCGCTTCCATCCATGGGACGCCGATAACCGGGAAGTCATCCACGCCTGGAAGCGCGCCTACGAGGAAACCGGTGATGCCCAGCAGGCTTACCAAGCATTCCGGCAATGGCATGACGATAACAGGCGTGACACAACAGCGGAACGAGTGGCGGCGGCGTGAGCGGTGCCAAGCGTAAAACACTGAAACCCTCCGAGGGGGCGGCGGCCCTGGTCACGGGGGCGGGCAGCGGCATCGGCCGCAGCTTCGCCTATGAGATCGTGCGCCGTGGCGGATCAGTGATCTGCGCGGATATAGACCGCCAGCGCGCCGAGCAAACCGCCAGCATACTCTCGGAATTGGGCGAAGGTCGGGCTGTCGCCTACCGCTGCGACGTAGGTAGTGAAAAGCAGATGGCCACGCTCGCCGACAAGGCCGAATCGCTGCTCGGACGGCCAATGACGTTGGTGGTCAATAACGCCGGGGTGGGCGTAGGCGGCCGCATCGGAGAAGTGCCGCTTGGCGATTGGCGCTGGTGCCTCAAAGTCAATCTTTGGGGCGTCATTCATGGTTGTCACTTCTTCGCACCCAAGCTGCGCGCACTGGGCTACGGCGGCATTGTCAACGTGGCTTCGGCCGCCGGTTTCGGCGCGGCGCCGGAGATGAGTGCGTATAACGTGACCAAGTCCGCGGTCCTTTCACTCTCCGAAACTCTGGCGGCCGAGCTGACCGGCACCGGCGTGCATGTTTCGGCCCTGTGTCCCACCGTGGTACCCACCAACATTCTGGACAAGGCGCGCCTGCCCGAGCACCGCGGCGATTTCGCCCATGCCGCCATGCGCAAGTGGACCTTCGCCACCAGCGACCAGGTGGCACGCCGGACCCTGGACGCCCTCGATCGAAAGCAACTTTATGTGGTGCCGCAGTTCGACGGGCGTTTCATGTGGCGGTTCAAGCGCTACGCGCCGCGGCTATACGCTCGCGCGCTGGGCGAGGCGTATCGCCTGGCCGGGGGCTGATATCCGGCAGGAGGCAAATCATGACATCATTCTCGGCAAGAGTTGCCGACCGTGGTTTTCGGCTACTGATGAAACGCGAGCCGGCTAGTCCCGACGAGTTGGTGATGCGGTTACGGCGCATCGCCGCGATGGCCCGCCTGCCGGGCGGGCTGCCGTCCGGAGTCACCGCGCGCAAGACCACCATTGGCAATGAACCGGCCGTACCACCCGGCGTGCCGGCGGTGCGTGTCAGTCCCAGTCAGCCCACGGCCACCGTGCTGTATCTCCACGGTGGCGCCTTTATCAGTGGCCGTTTCCCTACTTATGCTGAGCTTTGCGGGCAGCTGGCCAAGAGACTGAACGCACGCGTGTTCTGGATCGACTACCGCCTAGCGCCGGAGGCGGCCTACCCGGCCGCCCTCGACGATGCCCACCATGCCTACAGGGCGCTGGCCGAGGACTATCCTGACGAGCCGCTGGCCCTGATCGGAGATTCCGCGGGTGGCAACCTCACTCTGGCCACGCTGCTGAGGCTGCGCGATGCGCAGGCCGCCTCGCCCGATTCCTCCCCCCGCATGCCAGCCTGCGCCGTGTCGATCTCACCCGGCGCCGATGCGGTTGGCGATACACCGTCGCGCCAGGCCAACGCGGCCAGCGATGCCATGCTGACTCCACGCATGATCAAGATGGCCACCGATCTGTATCTGGCCGGCCATGATCCCCGGGATCCCTATGTCTCACCGATATACGGCGATTTCCGTGGCCTGCCGCCTCTTATGCTCACTGTGAGCGAATCCGAGGCCCTCCGTGATGATGCCTATCGGGTAGCGCACCGTGCGCGCCAGGCCGGCGTGGCCGTGACCCTGCGCGCCCGCTGGAATATGCCACATGTGTGGCCGGTGTTTCATTCCATGTTGCCGGAGGCGCGCCAGGACGTTACCGAAATAGTCGGCTTTATGCGCCGGCATTTGTCGGCGCCCGTAGCATGCACCCGGGCCGTGGCACGGACGAAACTGCGCCTCGCGCATAGCGGCTAAGCGGCCTGCTAAAAACTGGAAGGAGGACCACTATGAATGTCGCGGAGGACCGGATTCAACAAAGCCGTCGTGGCCAGCGGGCGCCGCGCCACGGGAGCGCTGAACCCGACCACGAGATTTTGATCATCGGCGCCGGCTTCGCCGGAATGGGCGCGGCCATCGAGCTTCTCAGCCGCGGCATGAAATCCTTATCGATCATCGAGCGTGCCGCCGATGTCGGCGGCACCTGGCGCGACAACCGCTACCCCGGCGTGGCGGTGGACATCACTTCTTTCGTCTACTCTTTTTCCTTCGAGCAGAATCCGAACTGGTCGCGGGTCTTCGCGCCGGGTGACGAGCTGCAGAACTACGCCCGCCGTGTGGCCAGCAAATACGGCCTCTATCCCTACATACGTTTCGGCGTCAGCGTGAAGCGTGCCGAGTTCGATGAAGGCGAGCACTTGTGGCGGGTGACAACCGACAAGGGATGTGTCACCGCACGCCACCTAGTGTCCGCCACCGGCGGGTTGATCTCGCCGAAGATGCCGGATATCGAAGGGGTCGAGGATTTTCAGGGCGAGCGCATGCACACCGCGCGCTGGGACCACGAAGTGGATCTCACCGGCAAGCGGGTGGCGGTGATCGGTACCGGCGCCACCGCGGTGCAGCTGATTCCCGAAATCGCCCCGCGGGTGGCGCATCTGGATGTCTATCAGCGCACGCCCATCTGGGTACTCAAGAAACCGGATGTCCGTATGCCCGGCTGGATGCGCACCGTCTTTCGTTGGTCGAGCCTGGCCCAGCAGGGAGTACGTACCACCACCGATGCGCTGACCGAATCGTTGATGATCATCGCGGCGGTTTACTATCGGCGCTTTCCTTGGCTGGTGCAATGGGCCCAGCGCGCCGGCGTCAACAACATGCGCGAGCAATTGCCCGATAACCCGGAGTTATGGGGCAAATTAACCCCGCGATATGGCTTCGGCTGTAAGCGGCCGACATTTTCCAACAACTACTTTTCCACCTTCAGCCGTAGCAACGTCGATCTGATCACCACCCCTATCCAACGCATCACTCCCAAGGGCATCGAGACCATCGACGGCATTGAGCACGAGATCGATGTGCTGATCCTGGCGACCGGCTACAAGGTTTTCGAAAAGGGCAATCTGCCCTCCTATGAAGTCGTGGGACGCGGCGGTGTGGATCTGGGCGAATTCTGGGAGCGGAACCGTTACCAGGCCTATGAGGGCCTGACAGTACCCGGCTACCCCAATCTCTACATCATGCTGGGTCCATACGCGCTGATTGGTTCATCCTATTTCAAAATGGTCGAGGGTAACGCCATTCACGTGGCGCGCTGCATCCAGGCCGCCCGAAAGCGGGACGCGACTTGCGTGGAGATTCGTCAAGACGTGCACGATCGCTACTTCCGGAATATCCAACGACGCCAACAAGGGACGGTGTTCCTTAACCACAATTGCGCGGCCTCTAACAGCTATTACTTCGATCATCATGGCGACGCGCCCATGCTTCGACCTTCTACCTCTTTCGAGATGCTTTGGCGAGCGAAACACCTGCCCATGGCTCATTACCATTTCAAAAAGGCCTATCCGGCAGGATGGCTATCAGATGACTCAAGGCTGACGTCCAACAGCAGGCCTTTTCCCGGAGATGATACCGTTGCGGAGGTTATTCGCCGATGACGACTCATGAGGAAACAACACCGGTGCTGGTCGGCGCCGGCCAGATCAGCGCGCGCGAACCGGATACCGAGCGCACCCCCATAGGCCTGGTCGCCGAGGCTGCCCGAGCCGCGGCGGCGGACTGCGGTGTGACCGGGGTTCTGGGTCAGATCCAGTCGTTAACGTGTCTCAACATATTGGCGCCGTCTTATTCCGATGCCCCGTCCACCCTGGCGCGGCATCTGGGCATCGACCCCGGCGAGCGCTTCTACACACCCATAGGCGGGAACATGGGTCAATGGCTGGTCGGTTACTATGCCGATCGCATCGCCGCCGGTGGTCTCGATTGTATCTTGATCGCGGGCGGCGAGGCGCTTGCCACACAGATGCGCGGCAAGGGCGCCGGCCTGTCCGGAGTGCTGGACACCGCCACCGGCGAGGGTCCGCGACTGCTCGGCGATGACCGCGAGCCGACCAATTCGGCGGAACAACGCCACGGGCTCAATCTGCCCATCCAGATCTATCCGTTGTTCGAGCAGGCGCTGCGGCGTCGCTACGGCCTTGACCCAGCCGAGCACCGACGAATGCTGGGCGAATTCTATGCCCGATTCAACGCCGTCGCGGTCGACAATCCGCGAGCCTGGCGCCGCGACCCTTTATCGGCGGCCGATATCGCCGAGCGCTCACCCAAAAATCGCATGGTCGGCGCGCCCTACACCAAGCACATGAACGCCCTCATCGCGGTGGATCAGGCCGCCGCGCTGGTAATGATGTCCGTGGCCAAGGCCCGGCGGCTGGGCATCGACCCTGAACGCTGGGTGTACCCCCTGGCCGCGGCAAACGGCCACGATCATTGGTTCGTCTCCCAGCGGGCGGATCTTTCCCGCTCGCCGGCGATCACCGCCTGCGGCGAGCGGCTGGCAGCGACCAGCGGACTCGGGATCGACGCGATCGATCACCTGGACCTGTACAGCTGTTTCCCCAGCGCTGTACAGATGGCGCGCGATGCGCTGGGTATCTCCGTGCATGATCCCCGGCCACTGACCGTCACAGGTGGCTTGGCTTACCATGGCGGGCCCGGCAACAACTATTGCACCCACGCCATCGCCGAGATCATGAACCGTATCCGCGCCGACCGAAGCACCAACGGATTGGTCAGCGGCGTGGGCTGGTACATGAGCAAGCATTCGCTGGGGCTCTACGGCGGAAGACCGCCCGTCGGCGGTTGGCGGCCGATCGATCCGGCCGGGCTGCAAGCCGAGATCGACGCCGGCCCCGTCGTGGAACTGGTGGAGCAGGCGCAGGGCAAGGCCCGCATCGAGACCTACACTGTCATGCACGACCGCGCCGACCGCCCGGTCCAGGGTATTGTGCTGGGCCGCCTGAGCGATGGCCGGCGGTTTGTTGCCAACACTCCCACCGACACGGACCTGCTCAATGCCATGACGAACGAGGAATTTCTCAATCGCACGGGCCGCGTGCACCACGATGGCAAACGCAACCTATTTACCCCGGAGGGGTGAGCGCAAGGGGGAGACGATAATGAGCATCGCGTCCGAAGCCCAGTTCGACCAAGCCCGCGTAGCCGAACGCATGCGTGACATTCGCGAGGCCACCCGCGTCGTGAGCGAAGGCTTTTCCCGGGAATACATGCGCGAATGCATCGATAATCACCGATTCCCTCAGGAGGCCTGGGAAGCGCTGGGCGAATATGGGCTGCTTGGCATCACCATTCCCGAGGACCTGGGGGGCTCGGGCGGCGGCCAGGTGGAACTAGTCGCGCTGATGGAAACGCTGGCCGAGGCCGGGCTGGTGCTGCCCATGCTGTTGCTCACTGGGTTTGCGCGAGTGCCGATCATCCGCAATGGCACACCCGGGCAAATAGAGCGGTTCGTCAAGCCGACAATCAGCGGGGCCGAGAAACTGTGCTTCGCCATCACCGAGCCGGATGCCGGGACCAACAGCTTCGCGATGTCCACGCTGGCGACACCGGATGGTGACGGCTATCGGCTGACCGGGCGCAAGGTTTTTATTTCCGGTGCGGCGGACGCCGATCGAATGCTGGTCGTGGCCCGCACCCAAAAAGCCGGCGAAGTCAAACGACGCACTGAGGGTATGTCCTTGTTCGTGGTGGATACCGACGCGCCCGGCGTGGAACTACAGCCCCTGAATATCGACGTCGGTTGGCCGGAGCGGCAATACCTGGTTTTTTTCGATGACGTCAAACTCGACGCGGGTCGCTTGATCGGCAACCCGGGACAGGGCCTGGCCGGAATGTTCGAGGCGCTGAATTCGGAGCGCCTGCTGGTCACCGCCATGTCCGTGGGCCTGGGCAATTACGCTCTCAAAAAGGCAGTGGCCTACGCCAACGAACGCAAACCTTTCGGCACCCCCATCGGGGGTTATCAGGCTATACAGCACCGGCTGGCCGAGGCCAAGGCCGAATTGGAGGCAGCACGGCTGATGATGATCCACGCGGCTGCGACGTTCGACGCCGGTGGCGATGCCGGTTCTCATGCCAACATGGCGAAATTGCTGGGTTCTCGCGCGGCGGTCAAAGCCGTCGAGGCCGCCCTGCAGACCCACGGCGGCTACGGTTTCGACCGGGACTACGACATCATCACGCTATGGCCTTCGGCACGGTTAATGGAGGTTGCACCAATCAACAACGAAATGCTGCTCAACTACATCGGAGAACATGTCCTTGGCTTACCCAAATCCTACTGAGACGCGTGACGTGATCGAGCGTGACGGATTCACTGCCCCGGACGGGCGGCAAATCGCGCTGTGGCGCTGGCCCGGATCGCGCGAACGCCCCACCCTGCATTGGGCCCATGCGACGGGCTTCCATAGCCAGGTTTACCGCTCGCTGCTCGACGAATTGGCTGACGATTGCAACGTGCTGGCCTGGGATATGCGGGGCCACGGGGCCAGCGCCGAGGCGGCCGATATTAAAACATTCCGCGGTTGGGAAACGTACTACGAAGACCTTGTCGCTTGGCTGGAAAGTCTGGATGAGCCTGTCTGGCTTGCGGGTCATTCGATCGGTGCCACGACCAGTATCATGGCCGCGGCCCGACGACCGGACAAGGTGCGGGGCTTGATCCTGGCGGAACCGGTGATCATGGATCCCTGGCAGGGCTGGCGATTGTGGTCGGCCAAGCTGCTACGCCAGTCACAGCGGTTTTCACTGGCCGCCGGAGCCGCACGTCGCCGCAGGGTGTTTGACTCGCGCGCCGCCGCACTGGAGAACTTTCGTGGCCGTGGTGGCTTCAGAACCTGGCCGGAAGCATGGCTGGAAAACTATGTTGAGCACGGCCTCGTGGCCCATGATGATCGTTTTCGCTTGGCCTGTACGCCGGAATGGGAAAGCACCACCTTTGCCCATACCGAACACAACCCCTGGCCCGCCGTCCGACGATTGCGGTGTCCGATGGTCGTACTGGCCGCGGAACGCGCCTCAACCTTCTCGCCAAGGGCGCGCCGGCGCCTACATGCCTTGCTACCCTCCGCCGAGTTGAACGTTCTGGCTGGAACAACCCATTTTCTGCCCATGGAGCGACCGGAAGTGGTGCGGGATGCAGTGCGACAAGCAATGCACGGTGATACCTAGAGGGTAAGGAGAAAAGCATGAAACACACAGCGGTGATCAGCGGCGTCGGCATGGTGCCGTTCGCGAAACCCGGCGCCAGCGCGCCCTACTACCAGATGGGTGCCGAGGCGGCGCGTCAGGCCCTGGCCGATGCCGGGCTGGACTACGCCAAGGTGGAGCAAGCCTACGTGGGCTATGTCTATGGCGATTCCACCTGCGGCCAGCGAGCGCTCTATCCAATCGGCATGACCGGCATTCCCGTGATCAACGTCAACAACAATTGTTCCACCGGCTCGACCGCCCTGTTCCTGGCGCGCCAGGCGGTGGAGTCCGGCGCCGCCGACTGCGTGATCGCCCTGGGCTTCGAGCAAATGAAGCCGGGAGCGCTGGGCAGCTACTACAACGACCGGCCGACCCCCTTCGAACCCTTTGACCGGATCTGCGAGGAGCTGGTGGGACAGCCCGAGGTGCCGCTGGCGATCCGCTATTTTGGCGGCGCGGGCATGGCGCACATGGACAAGTACGGCACCAAGGCGGAGACCTTCGCCAAAATACGCGCTAAGGCGAGCCGGCATGCCGCGCGCAACCCGGTGGCGCTGTTCCGCAAGGAAGTGACAGTGGAGGAAGTGATGGACTCCCCGGTGTTGATCGGCCCAATGACCCGCCTGATGGCCTGCCCGCCGACCTGCGGCGCGGCGGCGGCCATCGTCTGCTCCGAAGCCTTCGCCAGGGCCAACGCTCTCGATCACCGAGTGCGCATCCTGGCGCAGGCGATGACCACCGACACACCGAGCACGTTCGAGGCGCGCAACATGATGCAACTGGTCGGCTATGACATGACGCGCACCGCCGCCGATCAGGTTTACGAGACCGCTGGCATCGGTCCGGAGGAGCTCGACGCCGTGGAACTGCACGACTGCTTCGCCACCAACGAGCTGCTGACTTATGAAGCACTACGGCTGGCGCCGGAAGGTGGCGGCGAGCAGATGGTCGAGGACGGCGACAACACCGCAGTCGGTGCTGTTACGAATGAGGCGCCCGGCCCCCTGGGCGAGCAGGGTCGCCGCCCGTGGGAGGTCGATCGTGCCGAAGGCGGCCTTGCCTGCC
>CALBOV010000085.1 GCA_937896565.1 uncultured Salinisphaerales bacterium | reverse complement strand
GGTTGCGTTGTTCGGCGGCGTCGAGCAGGCGCTGGCTGTCGTGCTGGCCATGGATGTCGACCAGGTATTCGCCCAGGTCGCGCAGGCTGCGAATGTTGCTCGGCGAGCCGTTGATGAACGCCCGCGAGCCGCCGTCGGCCATGACGATGCGGCGGATCAGACAGCAGCCGGCATCGTCCGGGTCATCCAGTGCCTGGTCGGTGAGCCAGCGAGAGGCGGGCGAGTCCGGCGTCAGGCGAAACTCCGCATCCACCTGAGCCCGCGGCTGGCCGCTGCGCACGGCATCGGAATCGGCGCGCGCGCCGAGCACCAGGCCGATGGCGTCGATCAGGATCGACTTGCCGGCGCCGGTTTCACCCGTGAGCACGTTGAAGCCGTCACCGAACTCCAGTTCGAGATCGGCGATGACGGCGAGATTCTGGATCGACAAATGCCGCAGCATCAGTTTTGTCCGCGCCCCCAGTGCAGTTTGGTTCGCAGGATGTGGAAGTAGTCGTAACCGGGCGGGTGGATCAGGGTCATGCGCTTGTCGGCCGCGCGAATCCGGATGCGGTCGCCACCGGCTAGCGGATGACTGACCTGGCCGTCCCAGGTCACCAGCGCATCGGTGTTGTGGCCGTGGACCACGACCTCCAGTTCGCTGTTGGCGCTGATGACCAGCGGCCGGTCGGACAGCGTATGCGGGCAGATCGGCACCAGCGTCAGCGCGTCAATGCCGGTGTGCACGATCGGGCCGCCGCTGGACAGCGCGTAGGCGGTGGAGCCGGTTGGCGTGGAAATCACGATGCCGTCGGCGCGGTGACGGTTGACGAATTCGCCGTTGATCCGCGTGTCGAATTCCAGCAGGCGGTTGAAGGCGCGGTTGCGCACGACGACGTCGTTCAGCGCGATGAACGAGGCGATGGGGTCGCCCTGCACATCGGGCCTTGCTTCGATCATCAGGCGGTCTTCGCGGATGCCCTGACCATCGAGAATCTCGTCCAGCCGCGCGCTCATGTCGTCCGGCGAGACATCGACCATGAAGCCCAGCCGGCCTCGGTTCACGCCGACGATCGGCACGTCCTGCGGCGCCATGTAGCGTCCGGCGTCGAGCAGCGTGCCGTCACCACCGACGACGATGCAGAGGTCGCACTGGCGGGCCATCTCGGCTCTCGGCACGGCGTCCGCGCCGGAGACGGGAGCGGCGACCGGGTCCGGCAGCACGGTGAGTCCGCGCTGCGCGAGATGCCGGCTCAGGCGCTCCACGGTCGTTAGAACCGCGGCGTCCTCGCGCTTGGCGATCACGCCGATGTGCTGGAAGCTGGTCACGCCCTTTGCTTGCATTGACAGCGCCGAACGCGCGTGGCTTTCTGTGTTTCCACCATCAGAACCTGTCTGCCCGTGGGCCCGGAGTCTCGCATCGAAATCGGAACGCCGTCACTGGACGCCCGTCAGGCGACTCTTCTGAAGACGCTAGTCGAGCAGTTTATCGCGGACGGCCGTCCGGTCGCGTCGTCCCGTCTGCTGGCATGCAGTGGGTTGTCCGTGAGTTCGGCCACCGTGCGCAGCATCATGGTGGACTTGGCCGAGCGTGGCTACGTGTCGGCGCCGCATACCTCGTCCGGGCGCATTCCGACCCCGCTGGGATACCGCTTCTTCGTCGATTCGCTGCTGGAGCCGGAACGGCTGGCGCGCCAGACGGCCGCCGAGCTGGCCGACAAGCTGCGCGAGTCCTCCGGCGGGCGCGACGGGCTCACCAGTGACACCTCCGCATTGCTGGCCGACCTGACCCGCATGGCCGGGGTCGTCTCCGTGCCGCGCAGCGATTTGCGCACACTGCGCCAGATCGAGTTCCTGCCACTGTCGGACCGCCGCGTGCTCGTCGTGCTGGTCGTGGACCGCGAGGAGGTGCAGAACCGCGTGGTGCAGCTGTCGAAGGACTATCCGCGCGAGTCGCTGGAGCGCGCCGCGGCGTTCATCAACCGTCATGCCGCCGGGCGCTATCTGTTCGAAGTGGCGGACGTGCTGCGGCAACAGGTGCGGGTGGCCGAGGCCGCGGTCGGCGAGGAACTGGCGCTGATGATGCAGCAGGCCGTGCACGATGCCGACGACGGAAATGACGGCGGCGTGGTCATCGCCGGCGAGCCCAATCTGCTTGCCTTTGACGAGATCGGCAGCCGCGAGCGGCTGGTGGCGCTGATGCGGGCGCTGGATCGCAAGCGGGAGATCGCCGGGCTGTTCCGCCGCTGCCTGGATGCCGATGGCGTGCAGATCTTCATCGGCCGCGAGTCCGGCGTGACCGTGCTCGACGAATGCAGCGTCGTGACCGCGCCATACCGGGTGGACGGCGAGGTGGCCGGCGTGCTCGGCGTGATCGGCCCGACCCGGATGGCTTACCAGCGCATCGTGCCGCTGGTGGATTTGACCGCGATAATCTTCGGTGTCGGCTTGAAAACCTGACGGGCGCCCCCACCAAGCGAGCCGTGCGACGACGCTGTCGTCATCCATCGACTTTCCAACACGGATCGCAGCATGAACCCAGAAGACGCGAAGCCGGAAGACACCGCGGCCGACGCCGCAACGTCCCAGACGGAATCCGCCGAACAGGCCTCCCCCGAGTCGACCGAGGCGGACCCAACGCAGGCCGCTCTGGACGCGGCGGAAGCCAAGGCGCGGGAGCATTGGGAATCGTACCTGCGCGCCAGCGCGGAACTAGAGAACGTGCGCCGGCGTGCCGAGCGTGATGTCGCCAACGCCCACAAGTTCGGTCTGGAGAAGTTCGCCAGCGAGCTGCTCGGCGTTCGCGATTCGCTGGAACTCGGATTGCAGTCCGCGCGGGCCGACAACGCCAGCGTCGAGACCGTGCGCGAGGGCATGGAGCTGACGCTCAAGCAGCTCGCCAGCGTGATGGAAAAGTTCGGGATTCAGCAGATCGACCCGACCGGCCTGCCGTTCGATCCCGAGAAGCACGAGGCGGTCGCGATGATCGAGGCCGATGCCGACCCGAACACCGTCGTCAACGTGATGCAGCGCGGCTACGTACTCAACGAGCGCCTGCTGCGCGCCGCCATGGTGGCGGTGGCGAAAGCGCCGGCTGGCGGCGCGAACTGAGTTTCGAAACCGGGCTTGATTTGCACTGGCCGGCCCCAATTAAGCCGGTAGTCGCGAAAGCACTGAATTTCCTTAAAGAGCACTGAAGAACACGATTTCTGGAGCACACCATGGGCAAGATCATTGGTATTGACCTCGGCACGACGAACTCCTGCCTGGCCTTGTTGGAAGGCAGCAGCGCCAAGGTCATCGAGAACGCCGAAGGCGAACGCACCACGCCGTCCGTGGTGGCGTATACGGATGACGATCAGACGCTGGTAGGCCGTCCGGCCAAGCGTCAGGCCGTTACCAACCCGAGCAACACCCTGTATGCGATCAAGCGCCTGATCGGCCGTCGCTTCCAGGACGACGTGGTACAGAAGGACATCAAGATGGTGCCCTACAAGATCACGTCGGCCGACAACGGCGACGCCTGGGTCGACGTCAAGGGCAAGAAGCTGTCGCCGCAGGAAGTCTCGGCGACCATCCTGCGCAAGCTGAAGAAGGACGCCGAGGACTACCTGGGCGAGTCCGTGACCGAAGCCGTGATCACGGTGCCGGCCTACTTCAACGACTCGCAGCGCCAGGCGACCAAGGACGCCGGCAAGATCGCGGGTCTGGAAGTCAAGCGCATCATCAACGAGCCGACCGCGGCCGCATTGGCCTACGGCCTGGATAAAAAGGGCGGCGACAAGAAGATCGCGGTCTATGACCTGGGCGGCGGCACGTTCGATATTTCGATCATCGAAGTGGCCGAGATCGACGGCGAGCATCAGTTCGAGGTGCACGCCACCAATGGCGACACGTTCCTGGGCGGCGAAGACTTCGACAACGAGATCATCGAGCACATCGCGGCCGAGTTCGAGAAAGACCAGGGCGTGAACCTGCGCAAGGACAAGCTTGCCCTGCAGCGCCTCAAGGAAGCCGCCGAGAAGGCTAAGATCGAGCTGTCCTCTACGCAGCAGACCGAGATCAATCTGCCGTACGTGACGGCCGACCAGAACGGTCCCAAGCATCTCAACATGAAGATGACGCGGGCCAAGCTGGAGTCCCTGGTCGAGAACCTGGTCGCACGTACCATCGACCCGTGCCGCACGGCGCTCAAGGACGCCGGCATGAAGGCCTCGGACATCGACGACGTGATTCTCGTCGGCGGCCAGACTCGTATGCCGGCCGTCCAGGAAGCGGTCAAGAGCTTCTTCGGTCGTGACCCGCGCAAGGACGTGAACCCGGACGAAGCTGTGGCCGTGGGTGCCGCTATCCAGGGCTCGGTGCTGTCGGGTGACACTAAGGACGTGCTGCTGCTGGACGTCACGCCGCTCAGCCTGGGTATCGAGACCCTGGGCGGCAAGATGACCAAGCTCATCGACAAGAACACGACCATCCCGACCCGCAAGTCGGAGACGTTCTCCACCGCGGAAGACAACCAGCCGGCCGTGACGGTGCACGTGCTCCAGGGCGAGCGCGAGCAGGCCTCCGGCAACAAGTCGCTGGGCCGTTTCGACCTGTCGGATATCCCGCCGGCGCCGCGTGGCACGCCGCAGATCGAAGTCACCTTCGATATCGACGCCAACGGCATTCTGAACGTCTCGGCCAAGGACAAGGCCACGGGCAAGGAGCAGTCCATCGAGATCCGTGCTTCGTCCGGTCTGTCCGACGACGAAGTCGAGCAGATGGTCAAGGACGCCGAGGCGCACGCCGAGGAAGACGCCAAGTTCAACGAGCTGATCACGGCGCGCAACCAGGCCGACGGCCTCATCCACGGCATCGAGAAGTCCATGAAGGATCTGGCCGACCAGATCTCCGAGGACGAGAAAAAGCCGGTTGATGATGCCATCGCCGAGCTGCGCACCGCACTCGAAGGCGACGACAAGGACGAGATCGAAGCCAAGACGCAGAAGCTGTCGGAGGCCTCGGCCCCGATCATGCAGAAGGCTTACGGCCAGGGCGAAGAAGGCGCCGAAGGCGAGCAGGCCGCCGGCGGCCAGCAGTCGCAGCAGTCCGGCGACGATGACGTCGTCGACGCCGACTTCGAGGAAGTCAAAGACGACGACAAGAAGTCGGGCACCAACTCGTAAGCTCATCGAGTGAGCCGATGCGCCGGGGCGGCGAGAGCTGCCCCGGCATTTTTGATTTTGACCACACGAGATTTCTGATTAATTCGACCGCCGCCGCGGATACGACGTGCGGACGCATCAATCAGGGATTTTGAAAGACGACGACCATGGCGAAACGCGATTACTACGAAGTGCTGGGCGTATCCAAGAGCGCGTCCAAGGACGAGATCAAGAAGGCCTATCGACGTCTGGCCATGAAAAACCACCCGGACCGTAATCCGGGCGATGAAGACGCCGAGGCGCGCTTCAAGGAGGCCTCCGAGGCCTACGAAGTACTGTCTGACGATCAGCAGCGCGCGACCTATGACCAGTTCGGTCACGCCGGCATGGGCGGCGCGGCCGGTGGCGGTGCCGGCTTTGGCGGCGGCGGCGCCGGTTTCGGCGATATCTTCGGCGATATCTTTTCCGATATTTTCGGCGGTGGCGGCATGGGCGGCGGTCGCAGCCGGGCCGCCCGCGGCGCGGACCTGCGCTACGATCTGGATCTGGAGTTGGAAACCGCGGTCGACGGCGACACCATCGAAATCCGGATTCCCACGCTGGAACAGTGCGAAACCTGCGGCGGCGACGGCGCCGAGCCCGGCTCGCCCGTGGACACCTGTGACACCTGCAAGGGCCAGGGCCAGGTGCGTATCCAGCAGGGCTTTTTGTCGATCCAGCAGGCGTGCCCGGACTGCCAGGGTTCGGGCAAGAAGATTCGCAACCCGTGCAAGAAATGCCAGGGCGACGGGCGCGTCCAGTCGTCCAAGACGCTGTCGGTCAAGGTGCCGCCGGGCGTGGATAACGGCGATCGTATCCGCCTGTCCGGCGAGGGCGAGGCCGGCGAGATGGGCGGCCCGGCCGGTGATCTCTACGTGCAGATCAACGTCAAGCCGCACGAGTTCTTCGTGCGTGATGGCAACAACCTGCGCGCCAACGTGCCGGTCGACATGATCACGGCCGCGCTGGGTGGCGAGATCGATGTGCCGACCTTGAAGGGCAAGGTCAGCCTGCGAGTGCCGGCCGAAACCCAGTCGGGCAAGACGTTCCGGCTGCGGGGCAAGGGCGTCCAGTCGGTGCGCACCTCGTCGCCGGGCGATCTGCTGGTCAAGGTCAGCGTCGAGACGCCGGTCAACCTGAATTCCAAGCAGAAGAAGCTGCTAGAAGAGCTGCAAGAGTCGCTGAACGAGAGCAGCCATAGCCATAGCCCGGCCACGAGCAGCTGGCTAGACAAGGCCAAGCGTTTCTTCGGCGAGCACCTGAACTGATCATGACCCAACGCGTGGCAATCAACGGCGCCTCCGGGCGTATGGGGCGCGAGCTGATCGTGGCTGCCCAGGCCCGCGACGATCTTGAATTGGTCGCGGCCTTTGCCTCGTCGACCAACGAGCAGCTAGGCATCGATGCCGGTCGATTGGCCGGAGTGGCTGATACCGGTGTGTTTCTGACGTCCTCCGAGTCAATCGCGAAGGCCGCCTTTGATGTGCTCGTCGATTTTTCCTTGCCGGCCCCGTCAATGAGCGCGCTCGCGGCCTGTCGTGCCCAGGGTGCGGCCATGGTGATCGGCACGACTGGTTTTAGCGCCGCACAGCAGGCCGAGATTGACGCGGCCGCGGCTGACATCGCTATTGTCCAGGCACCCAACTACAGCGCGGGCGTCAATTTGACGCTGGACCTGGTCGAGCGCGCAGCTGCTGCGCTGGGCGATGATGTGGATATTGAAATCGTCGAAGCTCATCATCGACACAAAGTCGATGCGCCCTCGGGCACAGCCTTGAAGCTAGGCGAGGTGGCCGCGCGCGGGCGCGGGCAGACGCTGGATCAAAACGCGGTCTACGCGCGCGAGGGGCACACCGGTGAGCGCCCGGCCGGCGCTATTGGATTTGCGACCGTGCGCGGCGGTGACATCGTCGGCGAGCATACGGTGCTATTCGCTGGCGCCGGTGAGCGCATCGAGATCACGCACCGCGCGACATCGCGCCAGACCTTTGCCGGCGGGGCGATGCGAGCAGCAGTCTGGGCCAGCGTTCAGACGCCCGGGCATTACGGTATGAACGATGTGCTGGGGCTATCTGACTAAGCGCGCGTCATACATCGCTGGCGAGACGGCGCCCTAGCGGCTATACTCTCGCCGCCTCCGGGCAGCCCACTGGCAATCAGCGACTGGAGAGATGTATTGCGCGCCAAAGCCGTACTAGCGCTCGAAGACGGTAGTGTCTTTCACGGCCGCGCCATCGGCGCCACCGGCCGGACCGTCGGGGAGGTGGTCTTCAACACCGCCATGACCGGTTATCAGGAAATCCTGACCGATCCCTCCTATCAGCAGCAGATGGTCACACTGACCTATCCGCATATCGGTAATACAGGGACCAACGACCAGGACGTCGAGTCTGATCGGGTCCAGGCAGCCGGTCTGATCATCCGCGAGGTCCCGCGTAGCCCAAGCAATTGGCGGTCCAACGACAGCCTGATAGGTTATCTCGAGGCCAACGGCATCGTGGGTATCGGCGATATAGATACCCGACGTCTCACACGACTACTGCGTGAAAAAGGCGCCCAGAACGGCGCGATCGTGGCCGGTGATGATATCGACGAGGCCGCTGCGATCCAAGCCGCGCGCGATTTTCCGGGCCTGAAGGGCGCGGATCTGGCCGCCGAAGCCGGTGTACGTGAAGCCTACGAATGGACTCAAGGCACCTGGATCGGGCCGAACGATCTGCACGCGCCGGCCGAGCCGCGCTTTCACGTGGCGGTATACGACTACGGCATCAAGTACAACATCCTGCGTCAGCTGGTCGATGCCGGCGCCCGTGTCACGGTGGTGCCCGCCAAGACATCAGTCGATGACGTTGTGGCCCTGGGCGCCGAGGGGGTGCTGTTAGGCAATGGGCCTGGTGATCCCGAGCCGCTGGATTATGCGGTGGCGACGTGTCGCGAACTCATCGCGCGCCGGATTCCCACGCTGGGCATTTGTCTCGGCCACCAGATTCTGGGCCTGGCCGTAGGGGCGTCGAGCCTGAAGATGAAGTTCGGCCATCACGGCGCTAACCATCCGGTAATCGATACCGCCAGCGGCGAGGTCATGATTTCGTCGCAGAACCACGGTTTTGCCATCGACGAAGCCAGCCTGCCGGATACCGTGCGTGTGTCGCACCGGTCGCTGTTCGATCAGACCCTGCAGGGCATCGAAATGATCGATGCACCCGTCTTTTCCTTCCAGGGGCACCCGGAAGCCAGCCC
>CALBOV010000084.1 GCA_937896565.1 uncultured Salinisphaerales bacterium | reverse complement strand
CGTCGAAACCGGCGTCGTCGGCCTGCGCCAGCACTTCCTCGCGTCCATAGGCCGTCACCAGCAGAATCTGCAAGTCCTTCCCGCAGCGTCGGCGGATTTCCGCCGCCGCCTCGATGCCGTTCATGCCTGGCATCCGCCAATCCATGAGCACGAGGTCGAAACGGCGCGGCTGCACTTCCTCGACCGCTTCCTCGCCGGAGGCCGAACAGGAGACCGTCAGGCCAAACCCCTCCAGCGTCGACGTCAGGATCTCGCGCGCCGCCGGGTTGTCGTCGACGACCAGACAGCGCAGCCCGAGCAGATGCTCCCCCGCGCGTTCGGCCAGGCTGATGACATCCGCCCGCGTCGGAAAGTCGAGGGCGAAGGAAAACGTGCTGCCGACGCCGTAGCTGCTGTCGACCCTGATGGTGCCTCCCATCATCTGGACGAGACGCTGCGAGATCGCGAGGCCCAGACCCGTGCCGCCGTAGCGACGGGTTGTCGAGGCATCGGCCTGGGAGAAGGCCTCGAACAGCTTGTCCACCTGCTCGGGCGTCATCCCCGCACCCGTGTCGCGAATGGAGAACAGCAGCTTCACCTGCATGTCCGAACGCTCCTGCTCTTCCACCCGCACCACGACCTCACCTTCCGCGGTGAACTTGATGGCGTTGCCGACCAGATTGATCAGCACCTGACCCAGACGCAACGGGTCGCCGATCATCTCCGTGGGCAGCGTCGTGGGCAGATCGAACAACACCTCGACATCGGCGCTGGTCGTGCGCGCCGCCGCGATGTCGGCAACGTTCTGCATGACCTCGTGCAGCGAGAACGGCACCGATTCGATATCCAGCCGGCCGGCCTCGATCTTCGAGAAATCCAGGATGTCGTTGATGATCCGGAGCAGGCTTTGCGCGCCGGATTCGATCTTCTTCAGATAGTTGCGCTGGCGCTCGTTCAGGTCGGTTTGCAGGGCCAGATGCGCCATCCCCATCACCGCGTTCATCGGCGTGCGGATCTCGTGACTCATGTTCGCCAGGAAGTCGCTCTTGGCGCGATCAGCCTCCTCCGCGGCGGTCTGCGCCTCGCGCGCCCGCCCCTCCGCCTGCTTGCGGAGCTGGATGTCGGTCTGGATCGCGTCGGCCATGCAGTTGAAATCACGACCCAGCAGTTCAAGCTCCCGCACCGAATCAATCCGCACGCGATGGTGGTAGGCACCGGAGGCGATGCGGTTGGCACCGTCGATCAATCCCTTGAGCGGCCGCAGCACGTTGCGCTCGGCCAGAATCAGCACGCAGATACACATCAGTACCAGCAGCAGCACCAGAAAGACCTGGTATTGCAGCAGCGTGCGGCTCTCCGTCGAGAGCTTGCCCACCTCCCGCATGGTGCGTTCGTTCACCAAGCCGATGAACGACTCCACCGCCGCCATGATCCGATTCTTGTACTGGAAATATTCCGGACCGGTGAGCCGACGGTAGAGTGGATAAACGGCCTGAATGTACGCGGCGCTTCCGGGCTCGGCATCAATCGCCTCCCGGGCCTGCATCACCTCGGTTTCAAGTTCCGCGAGCCGATCGGACTCCTCGCGTGAGGCATTGAGGGTATTGAACTCGGAATCAGTGAATTGCGCGGCGCGCATCATCTCGACGAGGGATTGCGCCGCGCCATACTCGACGTCCATGGCCGGGTCGGCCAGACGCCGATCCCAGAACGAGCCGTTGTAGTCGACGGGCCGCGGCGACTCACCATTGCGAATGGCGAGAATCTCGTTGAAATAAGCGCGATAGCGGACATCGCCGGTGGCGACATACAGCCGGACCATCATCGTCAGCTCGTTCGAGCTCTGACGCATGCGTTCGGCCAGCTTGAAGGTCTGCGTCCGGCGGTTTTCCGCCACGGCCTGCTGCTCGCTGATCGTCAGCTGCAGCGTCGTGATGTACATCAGCAATGCGACAACCGCGCCGACACACCCGAGTGCCAAGCCTACCGCCCAACGCATCGACATCCAGTCCTCCCCAGCGCAGCCCCTTGCGACATCAGCGGGCCGGCAGTGCCCGCCATCCATTTTCTACCAGACCCACGACGATCAACGCGAGTTTGCAGATGATGCTGGTTAAAAACGCCTGCAATCGTAGTCTTTTTTACGTCGACCCTGCGACATCACCACCGGCTGTCACAACGGCGAATCGGACACCCAGTTCCCGGAATCTGGCGATGGGTGGAGCACCCCTATCTGGCGCGGACGAGTCAGAACCTCTTGAGCAGGCCCCGGACGAAGAGATATTGCAGCACCGCCGCTTCATTTGTACCCTCTCGTGCAAATAACTCAGGACTCCCCAAGAGGAGTCCCCAAACTCCGCGAAGTCGGGGGGAGACAACCATGTTGAAAGGAAAGCCCATCTGGGGATTGGGAGCCGTCGCGTTGTGCCTGACGGCTTGCGGAACCAGCGAACCCGCTACAACAGGCCAGACCACCGATGAAGGCGGACCGGTCGTGGACTGCGCAGACAGCCAGCCAACTGATCACTCCGCGACGTCACTGGCGTGGCATATCGATCCACTGCCCGGCCCGCCGTTGCTCTACACCGCGGCACCGGACGCCCCTCAGCTCGAGAACGCGGGCGTCTGGCAGGCGCCACCGATCTTGATTTCAGGCGCATCGGCGTATCGCTGTGGCGAGTTCCTTTACCAGGATTGGTTGTTTGATGACCGGGGCGCCGCCGGTGTACTCGACCCCAATGACCCACACGACGCCACGTCGTATCTGTTTTCCAACAAGGCGGGAACACTCACCTATCCCACTGCCGAGGACTACGCGAACAACGCGGCCGATCTGGTCGAGTTTCGCGTGAAGCCCCTGTCTGACCGCACCGCGTTTCGTCTCACGCTCAACACCTTGCTCGACCCGTCGCGAGTGGCGATGACGATCGCGCTGGGTGGGTCCGAAGCCCCTGTCGACTGGCCCTACTCCGCCGGCGTGGTCTCCCCCGCACGCTGGTTTCTGAGCGTCAAAGGCACCGACGTCGAGTTGTTGGATGCGGCCAACGACATGACCCCAATCGCCGGGCCGGCGGTCACCATCGACATGGTCCGCCGGCAATACACCATCGACGTCCCCCATACGGCCTGGAACCCGGGCACCGGCAGTGTCCGCATGGCAGCCGGTGTGGGTGTCTGGGATGCGGAGGCTGGCACCTACGCTCAGCCAGGCGCCATCGCCAACGCATCCGCCCCCGGTGGTGGTGCGACGTTGTCGCCGGCACTGTTCAATGTCGCATTCCGTGCACAGGAACCGACCCCCGATTTCGGCGCGTTCATGGGCCGGACCATTGCCGACGCCGCCGTGCTCGACAAGACGCAGGCGCATTGGTGGCGGGAGCGCGCGCAGGCAGACGCCCTGCAATCGGGGGACATCAGCGCTTTCTTCGCGAACGTCGATTTCGACAAGTTGCAGCGTGGCGAATCGGACGAATCCGCGGTACCCACCTCCGGTCATCTGAACCGCATCTACGCCAGCCGTTTTGCCTACGGACAGGGCCTGGACTACGAGAACTGTGGCGGCATCAGCGCCACCCGCCCTTGCCAGGGCGGGATGCGCGGCCAGCTACTCCCCTACGCCATCTATGTCCCTCAACAAGCGCCACCCGCGGACGGATACGGGTTGACCGTGTTCCCGCATGCACTTTCCGCCAACTACAACCAATACTCGGGCTCGCGACACAGCGAGCAACTGGGCGAACGCGGCACGGGCAGCATCGTGATCACGGGCAGCGGTCGAGGCCCGGACGGCTTTTACTACGACGCCGCTCAAGCCGACATCTTCGAAGTGTGGGCCGACGCGGCTCGCCACTATCCGCTGGATCCGGACCGGGTGACCATGACGGGCATCTCCATGGGAGGTATCGGCAGCTTCCGTACCGCAACCCACTACCCCGATCTGTTTGGCCGCATCATGCCGGTTGTCGCGGCAGCCGGTGGCTCAGAAGATGCGCTGGCCTCGCTGCGCAACGTGCCCGTGATGATGTGGACCTGCGCGCTGGACGAGTTGCAGCAACTCCCGATCACGGAAGAGATCGTTGGTGCCCTGCACGGCCTGAACTATCGGCTTGATTCGTATCTCTTCACCACCTGGGATCACCTGACGCCATCCACCAACGACTTTTATGCGCCCGGCGCCGAGTTCTTGCTGGACGACACCGTGGACCGCAACCCGGCGCACATCACCTACGTATTCCGTCCCGGCGAAACCAACGCTGATTACGGCCTCGTCGCCGACAAAGCCTACTGGCTGTCCGGACTGGAGCTCAGCGACGCGAGCACCGGCATCGGCACCATCGACGCGGTGAGCGAGGGCCTTGGCCTGGCCGACCCCGAACCGCTGCCGGTCGCTGAAAGCGTCGGCGTTCTGGACGGTGGCAACCACGAACCGGCGCCCTACGTCCGGCGGGCACTGGACTGGGTCGAACCAGCGACTCAACCGGCTGCGGATCGGCTGCACATCACCGCTTCCAACATCGCCAGAGTCATCGTGCACCCGGAACGTGCCGGTTTGAGCTGCGGCGCGGAGATTGTCATTGACAGTGATGTCGAGACGGTGGTGGTCGTGGATGGCTGCTGACGGGGTTGGACTCGTCAGCACGCCGAACACCCGGCCGCCATCGCGCTCAGAAATGACACCCCGCTCCGACGGATGATCGCCTGCTCCGCGATGTCCTCGGGATAAAACGCGCGGCGGACAGGAACGACACAAGCGGACACAAAAACCCCCGCCGCAGCGGGGTTTTCGATCGTGCCCGGTCTTGGCCGGACCATGATTTGGTGGGCGGAGGTCACTCGAATTCCGCATGTAGTGCACTGATCCTGCGGAATTTGCAACATTTCGATTTCTCCGCATGCCCCCGAATATGCCCCCAACTGAGTTCGGCACCGTTCATCAGTCGGTCGGAGATTGACATTGGCAAGTGTTCTTCTCACTACTCCATCGAACCCGGCGATGGGTTCGGGTTGCCTCTACCGTGAGCGCGATTATGACCCTTCCAGCCCTTCGGAAGCATGAATTCAATACCGCATTGGCCTCTTGGGAGTTGCCACGCTGGAACATCTGGAGATGCTTCAGCAAAGCGGGGGCAAGGAGCGCATCGGCTTAGAACTGGGCCAGTGCCTCAAGCAGGGCCGCTGCTCCAAACACGAACCCGAGCAAAATCACGGCCCAAACCGCGATCCGTACCTTCACTTCTTTGACGAACAGTTCGAGCATCTTCCGAACCTCCGCAGTGATAAACTGATTCAACGTTGATCTCCCAAGTAGTGGTTGGGGTGAGACGAAAAAGCCCTCAGCCGTTGCCGCGACTGGGGGCTTTGTTTTTTGCCCCAAGTCCGGGGCAAGGTAGAACCTTCAAACAAAGTGGAGAAGGCCCCTCGGAGACCCCTGCCAAGCCCGCTGCCACTCTGTTATCTCAGACCTGAGCTCGGGACTGCTGGCGAGGGTTCTTCCGGCTATACAGGGACATAAGCTTTCGCGCTGAACTACAGCCGGAGCCCCATCAACGCGAAGGTGACGGACTGAATCTGCTGATCCAGCAGCTCAACCGGGAATTCGGAATCGAATCGAACCGGCACGTCGAACTCGCCGCCCCACGTCAGCACCGCCCCGCTCTGGTCGGCGGTGAAGCTGACGACGCCAGTCGCGTAGTGAGTGTCTCGAGGAATGCCATCAACCGTTCCTCCGCAACGCGTTGGCGACGCCACGACCGGCCGCTGCCTGGATCTGCAGTTCGGTGGATCGACTGACTGAGCCAGTCGGAGCGTTGACCGTGATGTTGTTAACCACGCTTCGCTGGTTCAGCGTCTTGTTGTCGACGATGTGTCCCGAAGTTCCGGGCACGAACAGTTCCTCTCCCTCTTCACCGACGATGTACGCCTTGCCGGCCGTCACAGACCCTCCGCGCGCTCGTTTCCCGCCAAAGCCACCGGACAGGAACCCACCCAGAACGCCTTCCAATCCACCTCCATTGGATGCATTTCCAAACAGATTGTTAAGGATGGCTGCTGCAGCAGCTTCGGCGACGAGTCGCTGAAGCAATCGGGCGAAGTTTTCCGCCATATCGTCCAAGCTGCTGGAGAACGGGTCGTACAGGTATTCAGCCAGCGAGGACTGAATATTGCGGGCGGCACTCGCAGAGATCTCTTCCATCGTGCGAGCCCACTCGGAAGCTTCGTCCCTACTCTGATTCAGACGCTCCCGCGCTTGATCGAGTCCGCGGTTGAAGGTCTCTTCGTCGATCAGAGGTTGACCGTCCTCGTTGACCGCTCGCTTCAACTCCTTCAAGCGCTCGACTTCATCGTTGAAGCGCTCCAGAGGGGTTCGAGTGGCTTCGAAGACCTGGGCGGCTTCGGCTTCGAGCTGATTCATCCGCTCGGCTTCCTTCGCCATGTCCTCCAGCTCCATCGTCAACGCGATGTAGCGGTCCCGCAGAGGATCAGCTTCGGCGCCCAGATTGCTGAACTGTTCGGCTAGGTCGCCGTGCAGGGCACGATAGCGGGCCACCGCGACCTCCCCTTCACCATAGGTCGCGATCTGCTGGTTAAGGCTCGCAAGCAGAGACTGCACTTCGCGATTGGCCTTGGTGTAGGGGCTCTCTCCGCCACCGCCAAGATCGATCGGAATTGGCGGGGGTTTGATGTTGGTCCGCTCTGTCTCGTCCTTGTCGCCGCTGCGTTTTTGTAGATCCCCGAAGAGCTTTTGCCGACGCTCCAGTTCAGCGAACAGTTCGTCACGACGCTTCTCAAGCACCTCGAAAGGAACGGCAATGCCTCCGACCATTTCACTCTCACCGGAGAGGATCATGTCGTTTAGCCGCTTCCATGAACCGCCCCGGGAATCCCGGAGGCTCATAGGTTTGAGTCAGGCGGCCATCGCCTGACCCTCAATCTGTGAATAGTAAGCCGCTTCGCGCTCGATCGGCGGGACATTGCCGATCGATT
>CALBOV010000083.1 GCA_937896565.1 uncultured Salinisphaerales bacterium | reverse complement strand
TGGTCCTCGATCGCCGACCGCGGCTCGATCCGGTGGTTCTCCATGATCGCCGGGTCCGGCGCGTAGAACATCTTGTTGTCCTGGACGAACCGGTTGAGCAGTTCCTGCTGCTCGGGCGTCAGTTTCACTTGTTCGTTCATTGTGTGTCTCCTCGAATTCCGTGGATCAGTCCGCGCAGGTGAACCAGACCGCGTTCTGCTCGGCGGCTGTGTAATGCCAGCCCGGCTCGACCAGGTAGGTCGTCGCGCGTGTCACGACGATGGCGGGACCTTCGATCTGGGTGCCGGCCACTAGTGCCTGCTCGTCGTAGATCGGCGTGTTGATCGCGCCGTCGTGGCCGACGAAGTGGCACTCGCGATGATCGACCGGCGGCGGCGCGGGTGCCCGATGACCGTTGGGCTTGATGCCGTGGAAGGCGATGCCCGGCAAATCGACGTAGGAACACACGCGAATGGTGTTGATACGCACCCCGGCCTCCGGGGTCTGGCTGCCCGAACCGAAGCGCTCGCCATAACGGGTGAAGAACTGCTCGATCAGCTTGAGCACATCCTCGGGACCCTTGATCCGGTTCAGGTCGGTGACCACCGCGGTTTCCACGCGCTGGTTGCCGTAGCGCATGTCCAGCTCCAACCGGTAGCTGACCTGCTCCGGGGTGAAGCCCTGGCGCAGCAGATCCTCGCGACCCCGCTCTTCCAGCTCTTCGACGATGCCGTTGAAGTAGTCGTAGTTGTCGAAGAACTTGGACTGGTTGGCATCGAACAGCACGGTCCAGGTGCTCATCTCGTGGATGTGCAGCTGGCTCATGTTGCCGGCGCCACAGGCCGAGAACACCGAGGCGAACGGTGGCGCCAGCACCTTCTTGACGCCCAGCGCGCGGGCGATGCCACAGGCATGCAGCGGACCGTTGCCGCCATAGGCCAGGATGGTGAAATTCTCAGGCTCGTAGCCGCGCGTGCGCAGCTCGGTGGCGATGCCGTTGGCCATGTTGCCGTCCACCGTGGACTTCATCAGCTTGGCCGTCTCGACCACCGACAGATCCAGGTCCTCGGCCAGTTCCTCGTCGATGGCCTGCTTGGAACGTCGCGGATTGAGCTTGATGTAGCCCCCGGCGTAGTTGGCCGGATCGAGATAGCCCAGGATCAGGTCGGCGTCGGTCACCGTGGGCCGCATGCCGCCACGGTCGTAACAGGCCGGCCCCGGGTCGGAACCCGCGGACTCCGGACCCACCTGCACGGTCTTGAACATGCGGTCGTAGGAGCAGATCGAGCCGCCACCGGCACCCAGCGTCACCAGATGCACCATCGGCACGCTGACCATCCAGCGCTCGATGATGGGATTGAAGTCGTAGTGCTTGACCCCTCCCTTGGTGACGATGCCGATGTCGAAGCTCGTGCCGCCCATGTCGGTGGCGACGATGTTGCCCAGGTCGGTCTGGTTGGCCAGATGCTCGCCGGCGGCAATGCCGGACACCGGCCCGGAATGCACGGTCTGCAACGCATCGGTGGAGTTGAGCTGCGCCATGCCGCCGGAGTTGTGATTGCAGAGCATCGGCTTGCTGTAGCCGGCGTTGCGCAGGTTCAGCTCCAGCGTGCCCAGGCCGTGGTACATCACTTCGTGCAGAAAGCCGTCGATGATGGTCGACATGGAGCGCACGTACTCCCCCTTGCGCCCGGCCACCTGATGCGACAGCAGCATCGGAATCGCGCCCAGCATGTGACCCGGATATTCCTCCAGGAACAGCTCGCGGATGCGCAGCTCGTGCGCCGGATTCACCACCGAGTTGGCGAGGTTGACGATGATCGCCTGCGCGCCCTTGTCGACCAGGTTGCGCAGCTGCTCCAGCACGTCGTCCTCATCCAGCTCCAGGACGACCTCGCCCAGGTAGTCCACACGCTCTCGGACCTCCATGATCATCGGAATCGGGATGATCGGATCGGGACGCTGGGCGTTGGGCACGTCCATCTGCTGCTTGTGCGGCAGCCCCGTGGCATAACCCTTGGCGCGCGTCAGCGGCACCGAGGACCTGAATCCGGCGGTGGTCAGCAGCCCCAGCCGCGGCCCCTTGCGCTCGATCAGCGCATTGGTGCCCAGCGTGGTGGCATAGCGCACCGAATCGACCTGGGTCAGCAAATCGCTGTCGGTCAGCCCCAGGGACTTGCAGGCATTGTCCAGCGCCTCGTTGAAGCCCAGGGACAGGTTCTGGTGCGTGGTCAGGGCCTTGGATTCGACGTATTGGTCGCCCCAGGCGACGAAACAGTCGGTGAACGTGCCACCGATATCGACGGAAACGCGTTTCATTGCTGGCCTCCGTTATGGTGCGAGTGCACGTGGCGTTCGGGCTCCGTGCCCGCCGGCACCTCGGTGACCTCCTCGCGATCCGCCCACTGCGCCTTGAGCTTGTCCAGGTCCAGCTCGATGTCGTGGACCGGCGGATGGCCCGGTGGCAGGTATTCGGTCTCGATCATCGTCCCGCAATGGGGGCAGTAGTACTCGAGAATCCGGCACCACTTGGGGTCCGGCGAATAGGTCAGCTTGTACTTCGTGGGGTCCAGCAGCGGCTTGTGGATCTCACGCGGATCGCGGTCGTAGACCAGCAGCGCGCGCTTGTAGTTGTCGCGCGCGCTGATCAGCTCGTGCTGGCAGTAGCGGCACTCCCACTGCTCCGTATCCAGATCGATACGCAGATTTTCCGTAATCATGACTTTCATGGCTGTCTCCTCGTGGCGCCGGCGGTCAAGCGCCGTCACGCGTCAGCAGCACGTCCCGGTTTTCGCTGAACGCGATCGTCCAGCCCGGTTCGATACGTGCGGTGAAAAACTTTTCCTCAAGCACGGCGGGACCGGCGGCGGATGCCCCACCGCTCTGCGCCTCCACCCGGTACACGGGCACGTCGGCGAACTGACCCTCCGTCATCAGGTGGCGTGTGCCGTCGTTGACCGCCGGTGCGTTGCCTGCGCCGAACGCGCCCTCGATCGTCGGCTGCGGCATCGCCTTGGAGACGTCCAGCCGCACGGTGAAGTTGTCACCCAGTTGCGCGATCGCCAGATCGTCGCTGAGCGGCAGCTCGCGCTCGCCGTCAGGCCCGCTGACGCGAACACAGCGAGCGATCTCGCAGTCCTCCAGCGCAAAGCCCTCGGCGTACATGCCCCGCCGCGCCCGCGCCATCAGCTTGTCGACGCAGGCGTCGATCTGCGCCGGATCGGACAGGCGTTGCTCGTACTGGTGGGCGATGTCGGAAAAGCCCAGTCCGAAGGCCGAGAACACGGCCGCCAGCCCGGGGATGATCACGCGGTTGACGCCGGCCGCCTCGGCGACCTTGCAGATCACCATCGGACCGGCGCCTCCGAAGGCCGCCAGCGTCGTATCCGGCGTGATGGTGGTGAACGCAAGAATGCCGTCGGCGACTTTCTGCGCCCAGGCGGTTTCCATCCGCGTGGCGGCCTCCTCCTCGGAGATGCCCAGCGGATCGGCGACATGCGTCCGGATCGCCTTGCGGGCCCGCTCGACATCGATGGAGAGCTCACCGCCGAAATAGGACGCCGGGTCCAGCAGGCCGGTCAGCAGGAAGGCGTCGGTGATCGTCGCCTCGGTGCCGCCCAGACCGAAACAGGCCGGACCGGGTTCGCTGCCAACGCTCTCCGGACCGATACGGATCGCGCCGTCGACGGCCTTGATGATCGAACTGCCACCCACGCCGACGCTGACCACGTTGGGCAACGGGAACGAAACCTCGACACCTTCCACCTTGCCGTGGTCATCCTCGCGGACCTGCCCGCCGTGAACCTCGCAGATGTCCGTGGTCGTGCCACCGATGTCCACCGACACCAGATGCTTGAAGCCGAAGTGCTCGGCCATCGCCCGCGCACCTTCCATGCCGCCACGCGGACCCGAGCTGTAGGTCTTGATCGCGATGGTCTTGGCCACACGCGCCGAGTGGCCGTCGTTGCGGAAGATCAGCAGCGGATTGCGGGATTTGTTGTTTCGAAGCTTGTGTTCGGCGTTGTAGAGGAAGCGCTCCATCGCCGGATGCAGAAAGGCGTTGAGCAACGCCGTCCAGGTGCGCCGCGGATCATCCTCGTCCTCAACCACCTCGTGGGAGTAGAGAATCGGCACCGCGCCCAGAAGATGCTGCGGAAACTTGCGCAGCAGGATGGACTTGAGCCGCTTTTCCACGCCCGCGCAGTCCGCGCCGCCGTGGGCGACGACAATGCGGTTGGCGCCGGAGGATGCCAGGTGGTTGATCTCGCGGGTCAGCGCGGCGGCCAGCGCGGCGTCATCCTGCGCCACGTCGACCGCGGCGACCCGACCACCAACCAGCGCGTCGAACAGCCCGCCGTATTCGGGCGAGGACTTGAGCGCGCCGTCGCTCATCGATCCGCTGGTCAGCAGGCCCAGCCGAGGCCCCTTGCGCTCGACCAGGGCGTTGGTGCCCTGCGTGGTCGAGTAGCGGATGTGATCGGTGGTGGACAGCAGGCTGACGATGTCCTCCTGTCCGTAGATTTCCTTCGACACCTTGACCAGTCCGTCGAAGAAGCACTTGGACAGATCGAACGGCGTCGTCAGTGTCTTGGTGCGGTAGATCTTCGGACCATCGGCGACGCAGATGTCGGTCAACGTGCCGCCGTTGTCGATATTGACAAGTAATCCCACGGGCTCCTCCAGCTCATGTTGACGGGTGTCGATGCACCCTTCTCGAGACTGGATGTTGCGGAGCCCGTCGGGTGGGTACCCCACCCGAAAGGTGGGCTACCCTGCCGAACGGGTCATTATTCGATCAGGCCGAGGTGTCGGGCGACCGCGACGGCCTGCACCCGGTTGGTGATACCGAGCTTTTCGAACACGTTGCGCAGATGCCACTTGATGGTGTTCGTGGACACGCAGAGCCTGTCGGCGGCGTCACGATTGGACAGCCCGCGCGCGACGCAGGTGAGCACTCGCCGCTCCTTCTCGGTCAACGGCTCCAGCGGCATGACGATCTCGTCAGGACTGCTCGGCAGCACGTCGGCCTGCGGCAGATCCAGCGATTCGCCAGCGGCCCGAAGCAAACGAACGAGGTAGGGTTTCAACCCGTCCTGCTCCGGCAGTTCCGGCTGCGTCTGAAGATTGTTGTAGAGCTCGCGCAGCAGGCGGATCAGCGGCTGTTGCTCGTCGAGCGGACTGCGCAGCATGCCGCCGGCCAGCCCCAGGTCCAGCGCATCCAGCAGCGCACGCTGCGCCTCGTGGGCACGACCACAGGCATTGAGCGACATTGCCGTGAGTACGCGAAGCTTCAGCAACCTGCGCATGCGCCGTGACTGCCGTGCCTCGCGGCTGGCCGCCGTGAGCCGCCCCCGGGCGTGAACGTGATCCCCCAGCGCGATCTTCAATCGCCACTCGGCGATCTGGCAGGCTTCGGTTTCCCCGGCATGAAACATCAGCTTGTCGCTGAAGAATTCCGGCTGTTCGTGCCGCCAGCGTTCGAGCCGCTCGGCTGCGAGATCCAGATCCCCGACCAGCGTCGCGTGGCGGATCGCCTCGGCGCGGGCGTAGCCCACCAGCCGCGGCGTCGAATGGCGAAAGCCCAGA
>CALBOV010000082.1 GCA_937896565.1 uncultured Salinisphaerales bacterium | reverse complement strand
GGTGCGAACACAGCCGCCTGATCTGCGCCACCGAGCGCCAGGGCTACACCCTGATCCCGCTGGACATGCACTGGACCCGCGGCCGCGCCAAGCTCGAGATCGGCCTGGCCAAGGGCAAGAAGCAGCACGACAAGCGCTCGGACATCAAGAATCGCGACTGGGACCGCCAGAAGGCGCGCATCCTGCGCCACGACGCCAAGGCTTGAATGGTCGGGGGTTCGCCCCGAACTTTCACGCACGCGGCAAGTCGAACTGTGCGAGACTTACCGCTCATCGGGGGCGACTTGGATTCGACGAGAGTCGCGAAACCTGACGTGCATGCCGAGGTGCAGTCCCCCTCGTAAAACAGACTTGCAATCAAGCTTAGTTGCGAACGACGACAACTACGCCCTCGCTGCGTAAAAAACCGCAGTGAGCGTCCGACCTGGTCTGCTTGTGGGCTGGGTATCGGGCGTCAAATTACACAAGCTCGCCCGCGGACAGGTCTCTGGTCCAACGGTTAAAACCTAGTGAGTCTAAGCGGCTGTCTTCCCTCGCCTGCCGGGTAACAGTCGCCGACAATCAAAGGCAAGGCTAAGCATGTAGATCGAAAGGCAGAGGGCTTTCGGACGCGGGTTCGATTCCCGCCGCCTCCACCATTTCCGGGGAGCTTCAAACTCCCCGATTTCCTTGCAAACAACCAGTTTCCAAGGACTTCCACCCACCGGCACGCCAAGTGCCGGGAGGGCTGGAACGGTCAGGAACGGGCCACTGTTGGTCATCATCTGGTCATCGACGAGTGAGCCCATGATCGACTGGCTCACGCTCGAAGTCGATGTTGCTCATGCTCAGCATCAGTTCGGTTCAGAGATCACCAGCGTCAACCCAGACGGCGAAGTTGAATGGCGTCAACTACGTCGAAAGCCCGTTCGGGGTTCCTTTGAATCAAACCTTCACGTCCGCACGATTGATGTCACACCGGACGGAGCTGGCCGCCGAATCGAGATCGACGGCAACCCTGCGAAATGGTTTCAGGGCCACAACGTCTGGGGTACCGACGATCTACCTGGCTTGGCGATCGCGACCATTGAACGCGTAACAGGCTTGCTAGGAATCGAGCCCACACCGCTTGAACGAGCCCGTTGGGAAGCCGGTCATATCCGACTGCGTCGCGTTGACATCAATTACAGCTACGAGCTCCGCAATATCGCGGATGTACGCGCTTTCATTCGAGCAGCAGATCAGCACGCATATATGCGACACCGAGGCCGGGGGCAGCTGACAAAAGAAGGAACGCTCTACTTCGGAAAAAATTCACGCCGCTGGAGCGCGAAGATGTACGCGAAAGGGGACGAGATGAAGGTAAAGGGCCATCGGCCGCACCGGTCCGTTTACTCCCCAGAATTGCAGGCATGGGCCGACAACAAGCTCCGCGTAGAAGTGGTCCTGCGCGCTATCGAGTTGAAACGAATTGAAAAGAGCCACGTGAGCAATTGGACCAGGTCAACACCCGCCGAGGTCCACGCAGAGAAATTGAGAGGGTTAAATATGAGCGAACAGATCAGGCTGAATGCCGCCGACCTCGAGGGTCTTTCACCGCGGCTCGTCCTTGCGTATCACTCGTGGCG
>CALBOV010000081.1 GCA_937896565.1 uncultured Salinisphaerales bacterium | reverse complement strand
TCATCCACCGCCCGGGAAGAGCTGGACCGCATGGCCACACCCGAGATTTCAAGGCAATGGCGTTGCCTCGCGCTTTATCCCGCACTCGTGATCGGACTCCTGTTCGGATCGGCAGCGGCGGCTCCGTCGGGCGAGTGGTCGGGCGACGAGATCGCCGAACTGTTCCTGAAGGTGGCCGGCAAGGCCAGCGATGGCGGAAGCGCCAAGACCACAAAGCAGGACTACGGTCTGCACTACACGTCCAAGTTGGGCACGCACGGGTACGAATGGCTTTATGAAATTCCGGACGTACCGCTGACCCTGCGTGCGGTCACCGGGCTGCGCATCAAGAGAATTGACTGGTCTCAGGCCACGAGATCACTGACCTTCAACGGGTTGTCGCTCTACGACCACCGCCTCTACGACAGCCTGCAATCCCTGGACCCCAGCCTGCGCCTCGACCTGGCTTCCGACCACTGGAGCGTGCTCGGACTCTGCCCCTACCGCGACCGTCCAAAGCCGCTGGCCAACGTCTGTCTGCGCATCAAGGTCAAGCGTCAACCCGACGGGCTGGCGATCGAAGGCAAGACGGTGGCCCCGCCGGATGCGTATCTGATCCACACCGTCGACCTCGTGCTCGATCCGCCACTGGACAACGACGAGGTCATTCGCCATGTGCTTCAGGAGTACCGCGAGGGCGGCCGCTGGATAAGGCTCTGGTCGCTTTACAACACGCTGGAGGAGACGGTCCCGCATCTTCTCGACGGAACGACCGATGACCTGATCGTCCAGGGTCAGGCGCAGTTCGCCGCACGCTATGCGGACAACTTCGCGACCGTCTCAGCGCAGGAAAAGGAGGACTTGCTGTTTCTGTACAAGCATCAGATCTTCAAGGAAAACTACGTCGATTTCGACGATCTCAACACGCTGTATCGGAATTTCCTGCGCGGGGTCGAGATCAAGAAGCAGCGGCTCGCGCCGGGTGGGTTTCCGGACCTGATTCTGACCAGCGAAGGGCGCTGTGTAAGCGGTGACTGCCGCAATGGCGATGGCACCCTGCGCATCGGTGACTGGACCTTCACCGGCAGTTTTGGACTCGGCACCGCCCTGGTCGGTCAGCTGACACGACCCAATGGAGATTCGCTGGCCGTGAAGGCCGAGTTCAGCCACCTTACGGAACTGGAGGGGACGATCTCCGGGACCCGGATGCTCGGTGTCCGCAACAAGCAAACTAGCCGCTGGGATTACAGCTTCGCCGACTACCCCGACGGCCTGCTAACCGGCCAGAGCGACCAGGTTGCGCTCAGGCTTGAGGACATTCAGCTGAGTTTCGACACTCGCCAGGCCGGCGCATTTCTGAAGAGCCTGAATCTGGAGCTGCGGCAGTTCCATCTCTTTCACCAGCACGACGAGCGCTACGGCGGTTACCGGTGGGAGCCCGGGAAGGGCACCGATGCCTTCGGTCACTATTACCGAAAGAAAATCGACCAGACCGTCCTCACCGCCATACCGCTTTTTGAAACGACCATCACCCGATCAAACGGCCAGCTGCATTTCGAGCCTCGGGGGCCGGACGGCGCGTTTCGTCAGAGCGGGCATCCCGAACAGTCGTTCCGAACCGTCACCCGGCTGGACATCCCGTTGCCCGAGCCTCGGGAGGAGACCTTCGCCAAGCTCAATCACGTGCTCACCGCCTGGGCGAGCGTCCACCGGCGGCACTACGATGCAATGGACAGACGCTGTGCCGACCTGGCATCGATCGATCCGCTGTCCGAGAACCTCAATCGGCACATGGACACGTTCAAGGCGTTCCAGGAGCAGGATCTCGAACGCTTCTACGCGGGAACACCCGCTCGCCAACTGACGGCTCAGTTCATCGAGGCCAACCGCAACATTGTTCAACTGCTGGGTGCGCAGCGCGAACTCATGAAGCGTTTTCAGGCGAACCCGCAATGCGCATCCGAGGGTGGCTTCTCCGTGGATTTCGCGGAACTGGACCAGGCCACGGCAGACAAGATGCGGCGGTTGGTCGTGAGCCGCGATGCCATCGAGGGAACGTCACCCAGAGAAACGATGGCGTACCTGCTCAGCCACTCGCTGATCGATGCGGAAGGAAACGCGTCGGCGAGGGCCGGCGCCGAGCGCGACGCCGAGCGGCGGCGGCTAGAACAAGAACAACAACGCCTGGAATCGATGCTCGCCAACCACGAACGCGCAATGAACAACCAGGGCGCGGTCGGCTACGGCGCGATATCAGGAAACAGGAAACCGTCCCGCCTGAGCGCCGATCAGTTGTTCGAGACGAAAGAGCGCCTGCGCGAAATCGAACAGCTACTGCGGAAATAACCCCAGGGGTCAGAGGTGGCCACCGACATCATCTGGATACGATCCATGAAAGAGAGACTGACTATTGCGCTGGCAGCGGGACTTTTGAGCCTGTCATTCGGGTCGACAGCCCAGCCGAAGATGCCCATCGAACTCGTCGACTTCGGAACCGACGGCGTCCGCGCGGACGATGACGTCTGTGACGACCCGCGCTTCGTCGGACCGGGGATGGACGGTGTGTTCACCGACGAGGCGGACAAGCTGCGCGATGCCTCCGATTGCAAGGCCGCCTACGCCGCCGGGACGATCTGGATACCCCTGGCCGAGGCACCCGAGGACGAGACCACCTTCGAAAACCCCCTCGATTGGTGACCTCGCAAACCTCCGAGCTCAGCGCGTGGGGCTGGTCTGCCGCCTGAGCATGACGGACTAACGCCGCCGCCATTGATCGCTGGTACAGGGCGAGGGACTGTCGTCGTCCAGCGGGTTGTCAAACCCCAGCGCGTTCAGTCGTCGAACCATCGATCCACGAACTCCATTGGCCCAACGACGGCCTTTGCTCGCGTTGCGACCGGTTGCCGAGCGTGTTACTCGTGACCCCGGCAGGGGCGCAGGATCATCACGCCGCGACGGCGAGCACTGGACTGCGTGCTGCAAACGGGCGAGGGGGAGACGATGAACATGACACGCGATTTCGGCCGGCGAGCGTTTACGGCTTGTGCACTCAGCTGCCTTGCCGCGGCGCTGGGCGGCTGCGGAGACGCGACGACCATCGACACGGCCGGCGTGGTCATCGATGAACAACCCACTCCAACTCCCGCGCCCACCGGCACGACGATCGGGGCGGACGGCGGTGTCGTGGTGTCTGACGATGGACTGGTTCGCCTCGACATTCCCGCCAACGCCTTGGCCAGCCCCGTCGCCATCGAGATTGCGGCGGCCGACACCACCCTCCTGCTGGGCGATGGCCCCACCGACCGCATTGCGTTCATTTACGACTTGCAGCCCAGCGGCCTGGAGTTCCTCATCCCTGCTCGGCTGACCGTCACTGCGACACCCACCGTGGATGACGAGGATGACGACTCCGTCGCCTTCACGCCGGCGCTGATGGTCACCGAGAGCGCAGACGGCACGCTGGAATTGCTGCGAAACCAGGCTATCGACGTGGATTTCACCCGGAGTCAGCTGGTTTATTCGGGCGATATCAACCATTTCTCCGGACTGGTGGGCGAGGCCGGCCCGTTCAGGATTCGTTTCTTTGCGCCACGCACCCTGGAGTCCGAGTCTCGCTACACACTGGTCACCGAGGCCCGTGGCGCCGGTGGGTTTGAATTGGACTCCGCGACCGGCACGTTTCAATCCCAGGCACCCTTCGTGCTGGAGGGTGATATCGAAGTACTGAGTGTTGACCCCTCGTATCGCCAGACCGTCACCTGTGACACCGCAGGCATTGTGGTGGGTGATCGCTACGCCGACCTGTCCACCGAGGGCGAGTTCGTCTTTGCGCAAAGCGAGACGACGTCAGGCGCCAATGCGCTGCTGTATGTCGCCGCCGCTCTGACGAATGGTGCCCTCAGTGGCGACGACGCGCAGCGGACATTCACCCTCGCCGCCACCCGCGAAAGTGAATGCCTGGCGCCCACCACGTCACCACCCACCGAACCCATTGGCGTACTCGAACCGGGGTTCCTCGAATGCGGAGACGCCAGCCGGTGCGGCGGGCTGGAGCAAGGTGGGCTACTGCAATCGGACGATGTGCTGCAGCCGGCCTGGGCGACCGGCACGGCGCCGCCCGAGGACACCTGCCGGCTCGGCATCGAGCCCTGTGCATTTGGGCCCTATGACAATCCCCGGTTTGTGGCCGTCACCGCGAGCAGCGAGGGGGCGATCTCCGCCATAGACGTCGAATCAGGCGAACAAATCGGTGAGTTTCTTGGTGGGCAGGACCCGTTCTTCGGCGCGAGCCGTGCCTTTGCGCCCTTCGGCGTACTGCCGCTGCTGCCAACCGTGCCCGGTGCGGACGAAAGTGCGACGGTGTTGACCTACGGCCAAGCGCTTGAAGGCTCGTCCACGGCGGGGCGATTCCAACGGTCGAATGCACCTGCCGAGGAATTCAGGGACCCGAACAACCCCAATGATTTCGGGCAAGCATTCACGCATATCACCGGGAACAGCTTTTTTCTCGACGCCACCACCTTCGGTGGCAACATCCGCGCGGACGGTGGCCTGTTGGCCAGCGATTCGGGCCTGAGGCTATTCCGATTCAACCCCGACGAACGCGTGCTGGAATACAACACGTTCCGGTTTGTGGATATCGGGCCCGTGCTGTCCGCGTTTGTGGTTCAGACCGACACCGACACGCCCGGCCCGGCGTTGGCCCTTCAGGACAGTCCTGACACCGGCGCGTTGTTGCAGCATGTCGACCTGAACTCGGCAGATGTGACCACTGTTGGGAGTGTCGCGGCGAATCCACGCCAGATTCGCTGCAACGGCGGCCTGTGCTTCGCGACCTCCGCGGGTGAGGAGGGCGCTACACCCAGTCAACTCAAGTGGTGGACCTGGGATGGCACAAGTGCGGTCGTCACCGAACGCGGCGTGCTGGATCTTGGCGGCACAGGGGCCAGCGGGGATTCAGCCTTTGCGCAGGTGATCGGCCTGGACACGGTCCGCTTTGATAACGGCAACATCGGGGTGGTGGCATTCGGATTTTCCAACGGCACGGTGTATGAGATCGCGGTCACCGGCGAAAACGCTGAAACGCCCGGCATCGTCGCTCGGCAAGGCCAGACACAAACCTCCAGCGCCTGCCCCAACCCGGGCCACGGTCGCTGGACCACCGACGCCGGGCAACTCAAGTGGATCGCCCTCTGCAATGGCGGCGGCGGCCTGGAAGTGGGCGATGCCCTGATCGCATCGCCAACCGATCCCTGAGGGCTGAAACCGCTTACAGCCCGCTGCACAGCCGCCGAATCAGATGCACCCAGCCAGCGGCGCAGTTCAGGTCCTTGGGCTCCAAGTTCAACTCGCGTTCCGTGACCGTCGCCCGACCAACACACGGTGATCGCAATTAATTAAGTCTGTCTACAGTTCACCGGTAAGCCCTTGATTTCAGGAGTACCTGCATGGCCGAACGCATCGAGCAAAGTCTGTTCGATATATTTATCTATGATTTCAGTCGGTTAGCCACAGGACGTGAAGCGCGGCTGTTGCCCGTGAACTCGCCCGCAGATCTTGACGGTTAAAGGCCCTTCCAGATGTGTCTGTGTTAAGGAAACACAGATTTAGTCACGGTTCGGACATGAGGCTGCCCGAGTATCCGCACTTTCGGACTGTCGACTGCGCGAAGCGCGTCTGCGCGGGTTAAAAGGATTGACAATTCGCCGATCTCCCATCATCCGGACACAGCGTGACGGTTGTGTCCCCGGACGTGGTGTAAGAAGCCACCGCTCGCCTCGGCATTCTGAGGTC
>CALBOV010000080.1 GCA_937896565.1 uncultured Salinisphaerales bacterium | reverse complement strand
TTCAGCGGCTCGATGGTCGCGTGCTCGCAGAACGGCGTGTTGTACGTCGCCTCGACGGTTTGCGCCGGCTCCACGCTGTCCACGTCGCCGGCTTCCCAGACCTTGCGGCCGGCCTTGCGATCGAGAATCTCGATCTGCTTGGCCTCGATCTTGTCGTCGGATTCCCAGTACGCGCCCAGGCGGTCGTCCCATTCGACGGGCAGGGCGTCCAGGGCCATCTTGGCCTGCCAGTAGTGATCGGCGATCACCGCGACGCCGCTGCGCACTTCCGAGCCTTCCAGGCCGAACTCGGCCTCCGACTTCACCGGTGAACCCGGCGTCTTGCGCGGGTCGATGACGATCACCGCGCGCACGCCCGGCATGTCCTTGACCGCGTCGGGGTCGTGGCTCTTCAGCCGGCCACCGTGCACCGGTGCCTGGCGGAGCGCGGCATGGACCATGTTCGGCAGGGTGACGTCGATGCCGAAGATGGCCGAACCATCCACCACCTGCGGCAGATTCAGCTTGGGCGGTGCGGCCTTGCCCAGAAAGCGCCATTCGCTTTGCGGCTTGAGCGCCGGTTCGAAGTCCAGCGTGATCGCACCCGCGGCCTCGGCGACGTCGCCGAACGCCAGCGTTCGCTTGCCGTGACGCAGTACGCTGTCGCGCGCCTCGATCTCGTCGGCCGGCACGCCCCAGCGGGCGGCGGCGGCCGCCTTCAGTCGCTCGCGGGCGCTGGCGCCCAGCTGCATCGCGTGGTGCATGCGGTCGTGGTCGGTGCCGTGGCCGCCGAAGAATGGCTGGAGCCCGACGGAATAGCTGCCCGGTTCCCGAAACTCGCGGGCGTAGGCCGCGAACTCCACCCGCACCTTGTCCCAGGCGCATTCCAGTTCCTCGGCCACGTTCATCGCGACCTGGGTCATCGCGCCATTGCCGATCTCCGGCGTGGGGACGCGAACCACCACGGTGTCATCCGCCTGGATCGCGATCCAGGGTGAGAACTCCTCGCCGTCGTCGGTGGCCGAACCCCAGGGCTTGCTCGCCATGCGGGCGGCCTGGGCGCCAAGCGGAATCGCGGAAATCGCCATGCCGCCGGCGATCCGCGCCGTGGAAATCAGGAACTGGCGGCGGGTGAGTGTCGCGGGATTCCGGGTCATGGCCTGCACCGCCCTAGGCGTTGTTCGCAGCGCGGTGGATCGCCGCGCGCACACGCGGGTAGGTGCCGCAGCGGCAGATATTGGACACGCCGGCGTCGATGTCGGCGTCGGTGGGCTTGGGTGTCTTCTTCAGCAGGTCCGCCGCGGCCATCAGCATGCCGGACTGGCAGTAGCCGCATTGCGGAACATTCATTTCCACCCAGAGTTGCTGGAGCACGTGATCCCCGGATTCGGAGAGCCCCTCGATGGTCAGTACCTCGGCATCGGCCGCGGCCTGAATCGGAATCACGCAGGAGCGTGTCGCCGAGCCGTTGAAATGCACCGTGCAGGCCCCGCACTGGGCGATGCCGCAGCCGAACTTCGTGCCGGTGAGGCCCAGGTGGTCGCGCAACACCCACAACAGTGGGGTGGCGGGGTCCACGTCCACCGAATGACGCTGGCCGTTGACCGTGAGATTGAAGACTGCCATGCGGCTCACTCCGTCGCGTTGTCTTTGTCGCCGGGCCCGCCGGCCATCGGCTCGTCCTGCGCCCCGGCACGCTGTTTCGCCAGCTTCGCGAGGTCGGCGTCGATGTCGACCAGCGCCTGCTCGGTGATCATCTCCGGCGCGTATTTCTGGATGAACTTCAGCGTGAACGGCCGCGTCAGATGGGCGCGATCCGCCGTCGAAAACCCTTCGATGTGCTTGTCGATGATGGCGCGCGCCTCCGGATCGTCGAGCATGCGACCGATCTCGGTTTCGGCCGACGTGAACACCTCCACCGGCTTGGTGCCAGGCAGCTCCGCCAGATCGGCATCGACCTTCGCCAGCGCCTCGTCAGTGATCAGGTCGGCGTAGTACGGTTGCACCTCGGGCAGCGTCAGCGGACGGGCAACCTCGATCTGTTCGTCGCTGGTGAAACCGGGGAGGTGGGTATCGATGATCTCGCGGGCGCCGGGGTGGTCGATCAGCGCACCGATCTCCGATTCCGCCACCGTGTAGCTCGTCCCGCCCAGCATGGTCTTGGAGCCGCTGTCGGAGCCTTTCGAGCAGGCCGTCGCGAAAACGACGACAACGGCGAGGAGAAATGCGCGCATGCGGTGCAACCGGGGCGGACCAGTGAATGACGGCCTGTGACGACCATTTCGTGTCATGCTCTTGACACGAAAAGTACTGGGCGCCTCGCGGCACTGTCAAACCAGTCCGGACAAATGAATACACCTCAAGAATTCTGTCATCTGGTCGCCGAGATGCTGCGGTGGCGAGACGCCGGCTGCCCTGGCGGCCTGGCGCTGGTGACGCTGGTCGGCACCCACGGCTCCACCTATCGGCGAGTCGGTGCCCGCATGCTGGTCACCGGGGATGGCGCCGTGATCCGCGGCCTGTCCGGCGGCTGCCCGCAGGCGGACATCGCCGAGCGTGCCCGCGAGGCGATGGACCAAGGGTGCCCGCAGTTGGTGCGTTACGACCTGGAAAGTGGCTACGACGTGCTGATCGAGCAGGGCTGCGGAGGGGAGCTGGAGGTGTTGATCGAGCCGCTGACATCCGCCACCGATCTGCCCCCCCTGATCCGGGCGCGTGACGCCTTGCAACAGCGTCGCGAGGCGGGTTGGCTGGCGACCTGTTTTCGCCGTGGCGGCCGCTGCCCCGAGACCGTCCCGCGTCACTGCCGGAGCGACGACGGTGATGTCGGCGCAGTGCCCGGCCCCCGTGAGGTCGTCGCGATCCGTGAGCACCTGGCGCAACGCGAATCCCGCTACCCCGGCACGCTGACCATCGGCGACGACGACTGGCTGATCGAGCGGCTGACGCCGACGCATCGACTGGTCGTGATTGGCGACAACCCGGGTGCGCAGGCCCTGGCCCGGCTGTCGACGGCGCTGGGTTGGGAGACGGTGCTGATCACGGATCGGCCGCGTGACGAGATGATCGAGCCGGCCTTGTCCGGCTGCTTGACGCTGGCGCTGAGGCCGGATGGGTTTGGCGCGCGGATCACCGGCGACCCGCAGACCAGCGTCGTGGTCATGACCCACAATCTTCAAACTGACATCGCCTGGCTGGAGGCGCTGGCGGACGGCGCATTTGCCTATCTCGGCGTCATCGGCTCGCGGGTGCGTGTCGCCCGCATCCACGAGGCCACCGGGCTGGCCGCGCCGCGGTTGCATGCGCCGGCCGGTCTGGACATCGGCGGCGAGACGCCCGAGGCGATCGCGCTGTCGATTGCCGCGGAAATCCAGGCCACGCTGTCCGGCCGGGACGGCACACCGCTGAGTGTGTCCGACCGGCCGATACACGCGTGAATGTCGTCGCGATTGTCCTCGCGGCCGGCGAGGCCCGCCGTTTCGGTGCGCCGAAACAGACCGCGGAGTTGCATGGCCGGCCGCTGATCCAGCGGGCGGTACGGGCGGTGCTGGACGCGGGCTTGCCGACGCGGGTCGTCATCGGCGCCCATGCGGCGGAGGTTCGGGGCTGTCTGGTCGGGCTGCCGGTGAGCATCACCGAGCATGCGGGCTGGGCGGATGGCCTGGGCTCGTCCGTTGCCGCCGGCGTCGTTGCCCTGGACGAACCTCGTCCCGACGCCGTGTTGCTCTGCCTGGGGGATCAGCCCGGCGTCGATGCCGGGTCAATCCGGCGGTTGCTGGATGTCTTCGAGGCGGAGCCGGAGCGCATTGTCGCCTCCGATACCGGCGTCTTCGTCGGCCCGCCGTGCATCTTTCCGAGCACATTGCTTGGCGCGCTGGAAGCACTGCGCGGTGACCAGGGCGCGCGTTCGGTGCTGCGCGATCACGCCGACGCGGTCATCGCGGTTTCGATGCCGGAAGCCGCCGACGATGTGGACACACCGGCCGATCTGGAGCGGTTTCAGGCCGGCGATCGCTGATCGATCGTCAATCCTCGAACAGGATCGCCTCGATCGAGCGGCGGACCAGCCGGGCGTAGGAGTCGGTGCAGATGTCGATGCCCTGCGCGGCCTTGGCCGCCAGGCCGGTGAACAGGGCGCTGATCAGCATCACCTTGGTGTCCAGGTCGACATCGGATTGCCCCCGGGCTCGCAGTGACACGCCCAGGCCGTCGCTGAGCCGTTGACGCGCCGAGGCGTCGGCCGCGTTGAGTACACAGGAGAGCTCCGAGTTGCGGGCGCTTTCCGCGATGAACTCCAGTTTCAATGCCGACTGTTCCCGGTCGGCCGTGCGTTCGAGGCCGTCGGGCAGATCGGCCAACAGCGCGTTGACGAAGTCGCCCTGCGCCTGAAACGCGTTGAGTACGTCGTGCAGTTGTTCGCTGTTGCGCACGATCAGCGCCGCGATGATCGCTTCCTTGTTCTGGAAGTAGTGGTAGATGTGTCCGACGCTCATGCCGGCCGTCTTCGAGATGATGGCCATGCTCGCGGCGTGAAATCCCTTTTGCCGGAAACATTCCGCGGCGGCTTCGAGAATCTGGTCACGGCGTGCGTCCGCTTGATCCACGGTCTGGCGTTGATCTGCGCCTTTCATTGAAGTCCTGTGCTCCTCACTCCCCGGGGGAATGATGCGTCGGTGGTTGCTGACTGGCTAGTCAGTAGTTAGAATGAACGTTCATTCTATCACTGCCGACGGATCACTTCACCCCTGATCCGCCGTCGGGCGGCCCGCGACGGAGCCGCGCTTTCAACGGGACGATCACCATGGCGAATTCATCCGGGAACAAGGCTCAGCGGGCACGGCTCTGGTCTCTGGCGCTGGTCGTCGTCCTCGCGGCCTGTTCCGAGGCGGCGACCGGGCCGGCGCCACAGCCGCCGCAGGAAGTCGGCGTGGTGCAACTCAAGACGCAGCCGGTGCCCGTGGTGGCGACGCTGCCGGGTCGCACCCGCGCCTACAAGGTGTCGCAGGTGCGCCCGCAGATCACCGGCATCATCCAGGAGCGTCTGTTCGAGGAGGGCGCCCAGGTCGACGCCGGTCAGGTGCTGTACACCATCGATTCCGCGCCCTACGAGGCGGCGCATGCCAGCGCCACGGCCACGCTGGCCCGGGCCACCGCTGCCCGCGATTCGGCGGCGATTCTGGCGCGGCGCTATGCCGGTCTGGTCAAGATCGAGGCGGTGTCGCAGCAGGAAAACGACGACGCCCAGGTTGCGCTGAAGGAGGCCGAGGCCGCCGTGGCCGAGGCGCGGGCCTCGCTGGAAGCCGCGAAGATCAATCTGGACTACACGCGCATCAAGGCGCCGATCGCCGGCAAGGTCGCGACCTCGGAGTACACGCCCGGTGCGCTGGTGACGGAAGACCAGGCGGACGTGATGACGACGGTGCGTCAGCTCGATCCGATTTATGTCGACATCACCCAGCCCAGCCGCGATTTGCTGGAGCTGCGCCGTCGCTTCGCCAGTTCCGCCGATCCCGAACACCGCACCGTTGAGGTGGTGCTGCACCTGGAAGATGGCAGCGTCTACGAGCACGCCGGGCGCCTGTCGTTCCGTGGCGTGGCCGTGGAGGAAAGCACTGGCACGGTGAAGCTGCGGGCGATCTTCCCGAATCCCGAGCAGATGCTGCTGCCCGGCATGTACGTCAAGGCGGTGCTGGAGCAGGCGGTGGACGACGAGGGCCTGCTCGTGCCCCAGCGCAGCATTACCCGCGACGCCCGCGGCAAGGCCAGTGCGCTGGTGGTCACGGCGGACAACACGGTGGAGAAGCGCGAGGTGGTCACCGAGCGCGCGCTGCGCGACCAGTGGGTGGTGTCGTCCGGGCTGCATGCGGGTGACCGCGTGATCGTGGATGGCCTGCAACGCGCGCGACCTGGCGCCACGGTGAAGCCGGTGCGGCTGGACGTGGAGCAGACCGCGATGGTGGCGGAGTAGACCCGTGGCCCGCTTCTTCATTGACCGCCCCATCTTCGCGTGGGTCATCGCGCTGGTCGTGATGCTGGCCGGCGTGCTGTCCATCCGCACGCTGGCGGTGGAGCAGTACCCGCAAATCGCCCCGCCGACGGTCGAGATCAACGCCAACTATCCGGGCGCGTCCGCGCAGACCATCGAGAACGCGGTCACCCAGGTCATCGAGCAGAACATGACCGGGCTCGACGGCCTGCTGTACATGGCGTCCAACAGCAGTTCCTTCGGTCGCGCGCAGATCACCCTGACCTTCGAGCCGGGTACCGATCCGGACATTGCCCAGGTGCAGGTGCAGAACAAGCTGCAACTGGCGACGCCGCTGCTGCCCGAGGCCGTGCAGCGGCAGGGCATCAGCGTCACCAAGTCAACCGGCGGGTTCCTGATGGTGGCGGCGCTGACCAGCGAGACCGGCGAGCACAGCTGGAACGAACTGGCGGACTACATCGCCTCCAACCTGCTGGAGCCGCTCAGCCGGGTCGACGGCGTGGGGCGCACGCAGTTGCTGGGCGCCCAGGCAGCGATGCGCATCTGGGTCGATCCGAACCTGATGACCAGCTACAACCTGGCCATCGGCGACATCACCGCTGCCATCGCCGCGCAGAACGCGCAGGTGTCCGTCGGTGAACTGGGCGGTCTGCCGGCCGTGGAGGGCCAGCAGCTCAACGCCACGATCACCGCGCAGACCCGGCTGACGACGGAGCAGGAGTTTCGCGACATCGTGCTGCGGGTGCTGCCGGACGGCTCGCTACTGACTCTGGGCGATGTCGCCCGCGTGGAGCTGGGCTCCGAGCTCTACAGCGTCAAGGTCGAGCTGAGCGGGCAGGCATCCGCCGGCATCGGCATCAGTCTCGCCACCGGCGCGAATGCGCTGGAAACGGCCGCCGGCGTGCGCGAGCGGCTGGATGAGCTGTCCGCGTTCTTTCCCCAGGGTATCCGGGTCAGCGTGCCTTACGACACCACGCCGTTCGTCGAGGTGTCGATCGAGGGCGTGGTCCACACGCTGATCGAGGCCGTGGTGCTGGTGTTCCTGGTGATGTACCTGTTCCTGGGCAACCTGCGGGCAACGTTCATCCCCACCATCGCGGTGCCGGTGGTTCTGCTGGGCACCTTCGCCGTGCTCGCCGCCTTTGGCTATTCCATCAACACGCTGACCATGTTCGGCATGGTGCTCGCCATCGGCCTGCTGGTCGACGACGCCATCGTCGTCGTGGAGAACGTCGAGCGAGTGATGGAGGAGGACGGCCTGTCGCCGCTGGAGGCGACCCGCAAGTCCATGGACCAGATCACCGGCGCGCTGATCGGCATCGCCCTGGTGCTGTCGGCCGTGTTTGTGCCCATGGCGTTCTTCGGGGGCGCGACCGGGGCGATCTACCGCCAGTTCTCGATCACCATCGTCTCGGCCATGGCGCTCTCGGTGCTGGTGGCGCTGACGCTGTCGCCGGCGCTTTGCGCGACCATGCTCAAGGCGCCCAAGCCGGGTGAGCACACACGCAAGGGGTTCTTCGGCTGGTTCAACCGGCGCTTCGATCAGGCGGCCAACGGTTACCAGGGTTGGGTCGGCAAGATGCTGCGTCGCGGCGGCCGGATGATGGTCATCTATCTGCTGATCGTCGGCGTGATGGCGCTGATGTTCACGCGCATGCCCTCGTCGTTCCTGCCCGACGAGGACCAGGGCACGCTGATCGCGATGGTGCAGCTGCCGCCGGGCGCGACGTTGCAGCGGACCGAAGCGGTGATGCGCGAGATCCAGACGTATTTCAATGGCCATGAGGATGTGGAGCACATCTTCACCATCGCCGGCTTCAGCTTCGCCGGCGCCGGGCAGAACTCCGGCATGGCCTTCGTCCGGCTCAAGGACTGGTCCGAGCGGCCGGGCGACGCCCACGGCGCCCAGGCCATCGCGGGGCAGGCGAACGGGGCGCTGAGCGGCATTCGCGACGCCAACATCTTCGTGCTGGTGCCCCCGCCGATTCGCGAGCTGGGCACCGCCTCCGGGTTCGATGTGCAGCTGGTGGACCTCGGCGGCGTCGGGCATGAGGCGCTGATGGATGCGCGCAACCAGTTTCTGGGCATGGCGGCACAGCGTCCCGAGCTGACGGCGGTGCGGCCCAACGGCCTGGACGACACGCCGCAGTTCAAGATCGACATCGACGCGGCCAAGGCGGGCGCGCTGGGCTTGTCGATGGACCAGGTGAACGCCGCGATGTCCACGCTGCTCGGCGGCCAGTACGTCAACGATTTCGTCGACGGCACGCGGGTCAAGCGCGTCTATGTTCAGGCCGATGCGCAGTTCCGCATGCTGCCGGAGGACATCGGCCAGTTCCATGTGCGCAACGCCAGCGGCGACATGGTGCCGCTGAGCACCTTCTCGTCCACGCGCTGGATCTACGGGTCTCCGCGGCTGGAGCGTTACAACGGCAATTCCTCGGTGGAGATCCTGGGTTCGGGCGCGCCGGGCGTCAGTTCCGGCGAGGCCATGGACGTGGTCGAGGAACTGATGCGCCAGATGCCCGAGGGCATCGGCTACGAGTGGACCGGCCTGAGCTATCAGGAGCGCCTGTCCGGCTCCCAGGCCCCGGCGCTCTACGCGCTGTCCATGCTGGTGGTGTTCCTGTGTCTGGCGGCGTTGTACGAAAGCTGGGTGATCCCGTTCGCGGTGATGCTGGTCGTCCCGCTTGGGGTGATCGGCGCGCTGGCGGCGGCGGGAATGCGCGGCCTGTCCAGCGACGTCTACTTCCAGGTTGGCCTGCTCACGACCATCGGACTGTCGGCCAAGAACGCGATTCTCATCGTCGAGTTCGCCCGCGACCTCTACGACGGCGGCATGAGCCTGCTCGACGCGACCATGGAAGCGGTGCGCATGCGGCTGCGGCCGATCATCATGACTTCGCTGGCCTTCATGCTGGGCGTGCTGCCACTGGCGTTGTCCACCGGGGCGGGCTCCGCCAGCCAGAACGCCATCGGCACGGGTGTCTTTGGCGGCATGGCCAGCGCGACGCTGCTGGGCATCTTCTTCACGCCGGTGTTCTTCGTGGTCGTGAACCGGATCTTCAGCCGGCGCAAGGCGACGCAGGCGTCCCCGGCCACGGAGGTGCAGGCATGATGCGCAAGACCCTGATGGCCGGCGGTCTGGCCGGCATGATCGCGTTGTCCGGCTGCGTCAATCTGGCGCCCGAACATACGCAGGACGCCACCCGCATCACCGAGGACTGGAGCGATCGCGTTCCGTCGACCGCCGAATCCACCGAGCTGCCGGCGTGGCGCGAGTTCTTCCTGGACGCGCGGTTGCGGCAGGTCATCGAGCTGGCGCTGGACAACAGTTCCGACGCCCGGCTGGCCTCGCTGAACGTGCAGCGGGCGCGCTCGCTGTACCGCATCCAGGACGCGGGACGGTATCCCTCCATCGACGCGATTGGCTCCAGCAACGTGCAGCGCGTGCCGGAATCCGTGTCCGCCGCCGGCAGCGGGGGCGGGCAGGACTACATCTCCCGCCAGTATTCGGTCGGGGTTGGCATCACCGCCTTCGAACTGGACTTGTTCGGTCGGGTCGCCAACCTGAAATCACAGGCGCTGGAAACCTATTTATCGCAGGAAGAGGCCCGGCGCAGTGTCGAGATTTCGCTGGTCGCCGAGGTCGCCAACGCCTGGCTGCAACTGGCCGCCGATGAGGAATTGCTGACGCTGGCGCGCAATACGCTGGACAGTCAGACCCAGTCCTACAAGCTGACCGAGCGCAGCTACGAGGCCGGTGTTGCCTCCGCGCTGGCACTGGCACAGGCGCGGACCATCGTCGAGTCCGCGCGGGCGGACGTCGCCGCCTTCACCGCCCAGGTGGAGCAGGACCGCAACGCCTTGCAACTGCTGGTCGGCGCACCGATTCCGGCCGAGCTGAAACCCGGCGCCGACGACATGCAACATCCCGGCGTGCTCGCCGAACTGCCGGCCGGCGTGTCTTCGCAGGCACTGCTGAGCCGGCCCGACGTGCTGGCGGCCGAACATGCATTGCAGGCCGCCAACGCCAACATCGGTGTCGCTCGCGCGGCGCGATTCCCGAGCATTTCACTGACCGGATTCGCCGGCACCGCGAGCAGCGATTTGTCGACCCTGTTTGACGCCGGAACTGGCACCTGGTCCTTCGCCCCGCAGATCAGCATTCCGATCTTCAACGCCGGCGCGACCAAGGCCGGAGTGGCCGTCGCCGACGCCGACCAGCAGATCGCGCTGGCGCAGTACGAACAGACCGTCGAAGTCGCCTTCAAGGAAGCCGCCGACGCGCTGGCCCTGCGTGGCACCATCGACGATCAGCTCGCCGCCCGCCAGGCCGTCACCGACGCCGCCGCCAAGGCGCATTCCCTGTCCGACGCCCGCTACCGCAGCGGCATCGACAGCTACCTCAACCTGCTCGACGCGCAGCGCTCCCTGTACGCGGCGCAACAGCAACTGATCGCCACCAAGCTGTCGCGGCAGTCCAATCTGGTGACGCTTTACAAGGTGTTGGGGGGCGGCTGGTCCTGAGCTTGGACTTGCTTCGTGAAATCGTCATTTTCTCTGCTTTCGGAGAGAACACGTCCCGCCGGCAAATATCAACATGCCCAGAGCGTTGGCGGTAGTAAATTGACAGCTATCGACCCAAAGCTGCGGTTCGCATGCCAGCAGTTCGACGCCTGCTTTGTGCCAGCAGTGGACACTGACAGCGGTGCAGGTTACGCGGCTTCCAGTTCGATCCTGACGCGGTAGCCGACAGCTTGAGCAGCCTTGCTCAGCGATTCGAGAGTCAGGCTCGTGTCTGACTCATCCAAGATTCGATTGAGCTGGCTGCGGCTGGTGTGCATGAGCTCAGCCATGGCCTTCTTCCCAAGGCCGCGAGCCTTACGCGCCTCTTCGAGCTGCCAGGCGATGACGCGCTTGAGCGCAACTGCTGTGACGCCTTCCAGCAGATTTTCGTCTGCCAGAAAATCGTCAAAATCTGATCCAACATGCTGGTTATGCTTTGCCATTGAGCACCTCACGCTTGCGAGTTTTCGCAATCTTCAAGTCATTCTTCGGTGTTTTTTCAGACTTCTTGATGAAGCCATGAAGAAGCACCATCACGCCGCCATCGACGGTGAAAAGCACGCGGGCAATGCCTTCTGGAACATCGCTTCGCACTTCCCATAGTCCCGACTCCATTTTTCGGACCAGCGGCATTCCAAGAGGCCACCCGATCTGCACCGTCTTAATGTCGGTGCCAATAATCGTTTTGTTGGGTCTTCCCATGTCCGCCAGCCACTTCCGCACGGGCTCTAGGCCGGACGCGGATCGGTAGAAGCGAACTTGAAGTACCGAAACCATGCGCGAAATGTACCAATATTGGTACTCCTGTCAAGCGCGAAAGGACAGGCCGAGCGTCAGCTTTGGGCTGGTCGAAGACACTGGACGCCATCGTGCGGGACATCAGATTTTGGCCTGCTCCATGCCAATTGGAGGGTTTTGGCGATGCGTGGCAGCGTTGCTCGCGAATCTATCCGGGGCCGTCTGATATGCACGGCCAAGACGATAGCGTCCAGGACGGCTTCACCAATGGCCGGCGCCTGTCTGGCACTGGCATCAAGTGTCCCCAATCAGGGTATCCGAGCACGTTCTCTGATTGCAGGCGCGACCGCACCGCAGTTGCCTCGTGAGCGGCGGGTTATTTCCTTTTGATTGTGTCGTGCCGCCGGGATGAACAGCAGGCGGGACTACAACGCGTTCAGCGCCGTCCAGGTGATCGACAGCCACACCGAAACGGCGACGGATGCGCCGATGATCGACGCCAGGTTGGAATCCATGAACTGACGCATGACGATGCCCTTTAATCAACAACAGTGTTGATTAGTTTGTGAGGCGCGATGTGCGTTGTCAATAGGTGGCGGGGCGTCCGCCCGAGGGTGCGTCGGGGCGAGGTCAGAGACCGGCCAGCCGTGGCGATGCGACGTTCGTTTGACCTCAGTAATAGACAACATTGTTGACCATGCATCCGCGCTTGAATATGCTCGTGATCGAAACAGGCGAAGGGCGTGGACCGCGTTGCTCGAACATCGTCGTCCGCGCGAAGAGGCTGCTCGAACAGCCCTGATTCACCGCATCAACCGACGGTGGTCGGTTACGGAGGCGACGCATGCGCTCGATCAATTCAGCCGCTGGTTGGGGCAGCGCCCCTGCGCAGCATCCCCGATGCGCTTCGCCCGGTCTTGAACGGCGATCCGCCGCGCCCGTGCCGGAGCGCTGAGTGCGCTCGAATCGGCGAATCGCCATGACCCGCCAGAACAACGCCCGCACCTTTTGATTGACGAGAATTCGAACATGAGCGCAGCCACCCAACTCAAGCCGCCGGTCAAGAAACCGGCCCATGTCGCGGACAGTCTGGTCTACGACTTCGACATGTATTTCGACCCGGAATACCTGGCGGAGCCGCAGGCAAAGATCATCAAGATGCTGGAGTCGGTACCGCCGGTGTTCTGGACACCGCGCAACGGCGGGCATTGGGTGTTCCTGTCGCACCAGGCGAATTTCGACGCGGCGCGCGATGTCGTGAGCTTTTCGAACGAGGTCGTGCCGTATTCGAAGATCAAGGTCGCGCAGACGGTGTTCAAGATTCTGGGCAAGATCGGACTGGGCAAGGGGCATTTGCCGATGCCGTTTCCGATCATGCTCGATCCGCCGATGCACACGAAGTATCGCAAGCCGCTGCAACGCGCATTCGGCCCCGCCAATATCCGCACGCTGGAGCCGGGTATCCGCGAGTTGTGCGGCGAGTTGATCGATTCGGTGCTGGCACAGGGCGGTTGCGAGTTCATGGAATCCATCGCCGAGCCACTGCCGGTGAAGGTGTTTCTGCAGATGCTGGGCATGTCGCCGGACAACTTCCTGGAGTACCGCGCGCTGCTCAAGGAGCACATGAACAACGGCAAGACGGAGGCCAACCCGCGCAAGCGCATGGAAACGCTGCGCAAGATTTCCGCCGCCATGCGCCCGACCATGCTGAAGCTGAAGGAGAACCCCGGCGACGACATGATCAGCGAGCTGTGGCAGTCGGAAATCGATGGCCGTCCGATCACGCTGGAGGAGATGGAGAACTACGGCGTGCTGCTGTTCATCGCCGGGTTGGACACGGTGATGCAGTCGCTGGGTTTCGCCGTCCGCCATCTGGCCGCTGACACGGCGCTTCAGCAGCGCCTGCGCGACGATCCGTCGCTGATCAACGATGCCGTCGAGGAGATTCTGCGTCGTTACACCTTCACGGTGCCGGTGCGCCGGGTCACCAAGGATGTCGAGTTCATGGGCGCCAGGATGAAGGCCAATGACCACGCCGTGTTGCTGCTGCCCGGCGCGGATCTCGATCCGAAGTATTTCGACAAGCCGACCGACGTGAACATCGAGCGCGAGGGCAAGCCGCACATCGCGTTCAACGCCGGTCCGCACCGCTGCCTGGGCTCGCATCTGGCGCGCCTGGAACTGCGCATCCTCTACGAGGAATTCCTCAAGCGGGTGCCGCCGTTCCGGCTTGATCCGGACAAGCCGCCGGTGTTCGAGTGCGGCCATGTGGTCGGCTTCGAACGTTTGAACCTGCTGTGGGACAAGCCGGCGGCCTGATCGCCGAAGACGGTTGGCGCGCAGGTGACCGCGCGCCGACGGCGGTGACACGGAACAGGGGAGGCAGGGGCGCATGGAGGCGCTGTCCAGACTGGGCCGATTCGGTGGGCGTTACATCGACTACAGCACGGCCTGGAAAGCCGCGCTGGTGCTCGGCGGGCTGATCTGGCTGATCAATGTGTCGCACGGCCCATTGGCGGCCCTGCCGGCCGCGCTGAAGCAGGCGGCCTACACCTTCTTCGTCGCGGGTTTCGTGGTCCGCCTTTGCGAGACGCTCGCGCTGCGGTTTCGACGGGTCGTCGTCGCCCTGGCGCTGGCGACCCTGCTGCCGTCCGCGGTGGCCATCGGGCTGACCTACGGCGTGCACAGCCTTCGGGGTACGCCGGAACCGCTTTACTCGACCATTCCGACCATCCTGATGGCGCCGCCATCGTTTCTCGTCTGGGGCTGGCGCAAGCGCAAGACGCGTCCGGCGCCATGAAGCGGTACCCACCGGTCTGGCGTATCGACGACTGGGACGATCCCTGGTTGCCCTGGTATGTGCGGCTGGTGAACCACATGCCCGGGACGTGGATCGAGCGCTGGCTGCCACTGACGCTGGAGGCCGAGCTGGATCGGGCGCGACGCGTCACCGGGCTGAGCGAGTTTGGCGATGACGCCTTCATCGAGCCGCTGAGCCTGGTGCTGGAAGACCTGAACCGCTCCGACCACCTGACCAACATGGGCCGCCTGACGGGGCATGCCGTCGTCGCGATGCAGCTTCAGGCCCGTCTGTGTCTGGAGCATCTGATCGCCTCGCACCCGGAGGTCGAGCGGATACCGGTTACCGCGCCGATCTTCATCGCCGGCCTGCCCAGAACCGGCACCACGCATCTGCACAATTTGTTGTCCCAGGTGTCCGCGCTGCGCTTCATCCCGTACTGGCAGACGCTGTCGCCGGTGGGGCATCCCGGGCATCGCAGTGTTCAGGCCAGCGTAAAGGCCCGTCGCCGGCAGCACCGCGTGAGTCTGTTCTGCGCGGAGCATGTCGTGCCGGCGCTCAAGCGCATGCACGAGATGGAGCTGGACATGCCGCACGAGGAGCTGACGCTCTGCGCCCTGGACTATCGCTCCTTCTTCTTCGAGGGCATCTTCCAGGCGCCGCGGTACCGGGCGTGGTACGCGGCCCAGGACAACACGCCGGGGTATCGCTACCTGCGCCGGATTCTGCAGGCCATTACGTTCGAGGCCGCGACGCCGGGTGACCCAACGCGGCGCTGGATTCTCAAATCCCCCCAGCATCTGGACCAGCTGCCGGCGATTCTTCGGGCCTTTCCCGACGCCCGCATCATCCGCACCCATCGCGATCCCGCGCGGGCGGTGCTGTCGATGATCACGATGGTGCTGTACTCCACGCGGCAGTGCTACACGCCGGAAAACCGCTTCGCCGAGGCGCGTGCCTGGGTCGATCGGCTGGAGGGCATGCTGCGTCGTTCGGTGGAGCAGTCCGACCAGCTCCCCGAGGGCAGCGTGATGGACGTGCAGTTCGACGCTTTCATGCAGGCTCCGGAAGACACCGTGCGTCAGGTGCTCGCGTTTGCCGGCGTGGAGTACGACGCGGCATCGGCACGCGCCGTGAACACCCACCTGCAAAGCCACACGCGTGACCGGCACGGCCGCATCGACTACCGCTTCGAGGACCTCGGCCTCGACGAGGCCGAAGTCCGCGAGCGGTTTTCGTTCTACCGGGTGTAGCCACCCGTGTTCGAATGGGGCCGGCTTCGAACCGCTGAACTCGCATTGGGAGCGCACGGAGGGCTGATTGTGCGACCCTTGTCGTCTCCCGAACTCGACTTTTCGCCGTGGTTTATCCAGACGCCAGAGTTGACGTTCTTCCCGCCGAACCGAAATTGATGAACGGTTCCGGCTGGCCGGAACACGAAGGGCTTATCGTCGGTAACGAGCAGGGTCTGAGGAACCTGATTGATGCCTGTCAGCAGGCGCTGGAAACCGGCGAATGTCTCCGTCCAGATCTTGATGATTTCTCTGGAGTGCGTCGTTTATCGGAAGACTGGTTCGAGGAATCTCATCGCCAGGCGTCCAGTGTTTCAACCTTCGTACTGCTGGTGGTCGTCATCACCCTGGGCGTGATCGGCTTCGGCACGATTCTCCGGTGGATGATGTAGCGATGAGTCCGGCCGTCCAGCATGGATGACCGTGTCGCGGACCTCGACGTGGACAGGTCGAGGTCCGCGAAGGCGTCATGGGGCCTGCCTCGTTATTGCTGGCCTTCCGCGTACCAGGTGCGGAAGCGGTCGTAGTTCGGCGTGTTGAGATTTTCGTTGCCGCCGTGGTTGACCACGGGGTCGATCGGCACATGGATGACCGTGGGCTTG
>CALBOV010000079.1 GCA_937896565.1 uncultured Salinisphaerales bacterium | reverse complement strand
CGCAAGTCGGAAGTGTTCTCCACGGCCGAGGACAACCAGCCGGCAGTGACGGTGCACGTGCTCCAGGGTGAGCGCGAACAGTCGAGCGCCAACAAGTCGCTGGGCCGTTTCGATCTGTCCGACATCCCGCCGGCGCCGCGCGGTACGCCGCAGATCGAAGTCACCTTCGACATCGACGCGAACGGCATCCTCAACGTGTCGGCCAAGGACAAGGCGACCGGCAAGAGCCAGTCCATCGTCATCAAGGCCAGCTCCGGTCTGTCGGATGACGAGATCGAGAAGATGGTCAAGGACGCCGAGGCGCATGCCGAGGACGACAAGAAGTTCGCCGATCTGATCAACGCCCGGAACCAGGCGGAAGGCTTGATCCACGGTGTCGAGAAGACGCTGAAGGATCTTGGCGACAAGGTCGAGGCCGACGAGAAGTCCGCCGTCGAAACCGCCATCAGCGAGTTGCAGGAAGCGCTGAAGGGCGACGACAAGGACGCCATCGAGGCGAAGACCCAGGCGCTGGCCGAGGCTTCCGCCAAGATCGCCGAGAAGGCCTACGCGGCCGAGGGCGGCGCCGAAGGGGCCGCTGCCGGAGCCGAGGCATCGGGCGCGGACGACGACGTGGTCGACGCCGAGTTCGAGGAAGTGAACGACGACGAGAAGAAGAGCGCCTGATCGAGGCGTGACAAGGAGCGGGCGGACGCCAGGATTGGCCCGCTCGCTCCTTTTTTATTTGGTTAGAACGGGGTTTGGCCGAGCGCCATGAGCAAACGCGACTACTACGAAGTCCTGGGTGTCGGCCGTGATGCGGGCGCCGACGAGCTGAAGAAGGCCTACCGCCGGCTGGCGATGAAGAATCACCCGGACCGTAATCCGGGTGATGCCGAGGCCGAGGGACGCTTCAAGGAGGCTTCCGAAGCCTACGAAGTGTTGTCCGACGACCAGAAGCGGGCGGCCTATGATCGCTACGGCCACGATGGTGTCGCCGGTGCTGCCGGTGGCGGTTTTGGCGGCGGTGGCTTTGGTGACATCTTCGGCGATGTGTTTTCCGACATTTTCGGAGGCGGCGGCGCGCGCGCGGCGCGCGGCGCGGATCTTCGCTACGACCTGCCGATCGATCTCGAGGATGCGGTCAACGGCGTCGAGGAAACCATCCACATCCCGACCTGGGACGAGTGCGAAACCTGCGACGGCACCGGCGCCAAGCCCGGAACGGACCCCAAGACCTGTCCGTCCTGCAGCGGTGTCGGACAGATCCGGATGCAGCAGGGCTTCTTCTCGGTGCAGCAGACCTGCCCGACCTGCCGTGGCCGTGGCGAGGTGATCGCCGATCCGTGTCGGGACTGCTCGGGCCGGGGTCGGGTCGAGGGCGAGAAAACCCTGTCGGTGAAGATTCCGCCGGGCGTGAACACCGGTGACCGCATCCGTCTGACCGGAGAAGGCGAAGCCGGTGACCGCGGCGCGCCGCCCGGCGACCTCTACGTTCAGATCAACGTGCGTCCGCACGACGTGTTCGAGCGTGACGGCAACGACCTGCGCTGCGCGGTGCCACTGTCGTTCGTGACCGCCGCGCTGGGCGGCGAGATCGAGGTGCCGACGCTGAAGGGCCGGGCAACGCTGAAGATTCCGGAGGGCACCCAGTCCGGTCGTACCTTCCGGCTGCGCGGCAAGGGCGCTCCCAGCGTCCGTGGCGCCGGGATCGGCGATCTGCTTTGCACGGTGCGCATCGAGACGCCGGTGCATCTGTCAGCCAAGCAGAAAGCGCTGCTGGCCGAGTTCGGCGAGACTGTGGGCGAGAAGCACAGCCCGGAAGAACAGAGCTGGATGGCGAAGGCGAGACGCTTTTTCGAAGAGCGGGTGAAGTAGGCCACGATCTCGTCAGTGGCGGGCGCGGCGGCGCAGCCACCATCCGAGCAGCTGCGAGATCACCGCGGCGATCAGAAAGGCCGGAAACGCCATGACCAGTGTCAGGCGGAATCCGCTGGCCTGCGTGATGCGCGAATCGGCGATCCGCTGCTGCCACCACGCATAACCCCCGACGATCCGTTGGCGGATCGTGGCTTCCCCCGTCGCTACCTGCACACAGTGAAAGGCATCAAGGCACCCGGTGGCCGTCCGCGCCAATCGCAGCGGAACCGGGGATTGTTGAATCTGCCCCCATTGCAGCACCGCGGCACCCGAGCCGGTGGCGATCACGACGGGCATGGCGTCCGGCAACGTGGCCGGCGTGAACTGCTCGCGGCTGGACAGCGCGAACGCGGCCATGCAGCCGGCGAAGACCACCGCCAGTACCAGCAGACGGATGATCAGTCGGATGATGGGGGAATCGAGCATCGTCGGGCCATGCGGATCGCGGTGCGCTTGCGCGGGGTCGCGGTGAACGGATAATCAGCCGCCATTCTCCAAGCAAGGCATCGGGATGTCGACGAAGGTATGCGTGTTGGGCGCCGGCGGGCGCATGGGCCAGTCCGTGATGCGGGCGCTGAGCGAGCGACAGGACACGACCCTGGTGGCCGCCGTGGATCGCCCCGACGGTCCTGTCGTGGGCAGGGACTGTGGCGCGCTGATCGGACTGGAGCCGGCAGGCGTGACGGTGAGCGGCTCGCTGGAGGACGGACTGGTTGCCGGCGCAACCGTCATCGACTTTTCCACGCCGGCCGCACTGGTGGCCGCATTACCACTGCTGCAAGACGCGGGTTCCCCGCTGGTGACCGGCACCACCGGGCTCACCGACGAGCAGCTGCAGACGCTGGAACAGGCGTCCCGAACCATTCCGGTGCTGCGTGCCGACAACTTCTCGGTGGGCGTGGTGCTGATGCGCATGCTGGCCCGCAAGGCGGCCGAGGTGCTGGGTCAGCAGGCCGACGTGGAGATCATCGAGGCGCATCACCGCAGAAAGGTGGATGCTCCGTCCGGAACCGCGCTTGCGATCGGGCGATCCGTCGCGCAGGGGCTAGGGGTGGATTTGCAGGATCATGCGGACTGGACCCGCTACGGCCAGGTCGGGCCTCGCGGAGAGGGTAGGATCGGTTTCTCCGTGATTCGCGGAGGCGACATCGTTGGGGAGCACACCGCGCTGTTCGCAATGGATGGCGAGCGTGTCGAACTGACGCATCGCGCGACCGACCGGATGATTTTTGCGCGTGGGGCGGCGCGCGCGGCCGCCTGGCTGGGTTCGCAGCCGCCAGGTCTTTACGAGCTGGAAGACCTGATGCGCTAGTCGCTCGACTTCAGTGGCATGGAACCGGGTGGCGCGTAGCCACCCGGTTCGCATCAGCTTGCCGCTAGAACGCGGTCTGTCCGCAGTTGCTGTAGTCGTAGCTGAACACCACGCTTTCCACCGGTTGCTGGCCGACGCCAAAGCTGAAGTCAGCGGTGAACGTGCCGTTCTGGAACTCCGTCGCGATATCGAACGCGTAGCTTCCATCGCCGCGGTCCACGGCGTAGACGGAGTTGCCTGTTCCCGCCGGGTCCAGGAACGTGCGGGCGGTCGGGAACACCAGCGACGATGAATCAATGCTGACCACGAGCGCATGGCCCGGGCCGGTTTCGCTGCCGGAGTGTTCGGGGCGGAAGATCACCGTCCTCTCGAAGTCGCCGAACTCGCCGCAGCCCAGCGTGGTCGACAGCGGATTGGCGCCGGTCGGGAGCAGGGCGCCTTCACCAAACGGCTCGTGATAGCCCAGGTCCAGTGCGCCAGTGTCCAAGGTGCCATCGACCTGGGTGCTGGTGTCCTCCAGTCCCTCACCAAATGCACTGCGCGTCGTGTAGAAGTCTTCCGAGGCATTGTCGGGACCGAGATAGAAGCTGGCCGTGAAATCCGGATTCGCGACCAGTGCGTCGCCGCCGACGGCCGTCACCAGATCGTTCGATCCGATTGGTGAACCCAGAGTGAGCACATCCTCGATGTTGTTGAACTCGACGAGGTTGCCTTCCACGGACTCTCCGTCATCGGTGGTTGGCCCCTGGTAGTTTTCCATGCCGGTGGCGAAGCTGGTGTCGCCGTCGTCGTTCAACCACAGGATGTTGTCG
>CALBOV010000078.1 GCA_937896565.1 uncultured Salinisphaerales bacterium | reverse complement strand
GTGCGCCACCCTGATCCGAGGCGGCTTTGCCCGCCGTGCCGTCGCGAGACGGCTGGCGTGGCTTGCGGTCACGCTGGCTGCCGCGCTCGGCGCCACCGCTACGGTTGTTGCGCCGACGGCTCTGCTGGTTGCGGGACGTCCCCGAACGGTTCTGACCGCGAGACTGACCGCTGTCGCGCTCGCGACTGCTGCGCTGCGGTGTCGCTTCCTTCTTTTCAGGTGCCGGCTTGGGCGCGCCGAACAGGGCCGTGCAGATCCGCGTCCACAGGCTCGGCGTCGGAGCGACGACAGCCGGGGGTTGAGCGGGCGCTTCTTCCTTCGGCTTCGGCGGCGGAATCGGTGATGACGGTACGAGCTGGCTCACCGCGGGCTGCTGGACGCGCTTCTTCTTCTCTTCCGGCTTGTTGCTGAGCATGTCCGCGACGTCTTCGGTCCGCGGCCGGATCAGCTCATGGCTGAACTCGGGCATGTCCTTCAGCTGGTCGCCGCGGATGCGCTGGATCTCGAAATGCGGATGATCCATGCCCGGTGTCGGCAGGAGCAGTACGCCGACGCCGGTGCGGCCTTCGATGGCCGCGACATCCACGCGCTTTTCGTTGAGCAGGTAGGCGGCGACGGTGACCGGCAGCTGCGCCTCGACGCGAGCGGTCTTTTCCTTCATCGCTTCTTCCTCGACCAGCCGCAGCACGGACAGCGCGGTGGAGTCGATGGAGCGAATCTGGCCCTTGCCGTCACAGCGTGGGCACTTGCTCTGCGTATGGTCCATCAGCGACGGACGCAGCCGCTGGCGCGACATCTCCAGCAGGCCGAAGCGGGAGATCTTGCCGATCTGGATGCGGGCGCGATCACTGCTCACCGCGTTGCGCAGGCGGTTTTCCACCTCGCGCTGGTTCTTGTTGGGCCCCATGTCGATGAAATCGATCACGATCAGGCCGCCCAGGTCGCGCAGCTTGAGCTGGCGGGCGATTTCCTCGGCCGCTTCCAGGTTGGTGTTGAGCGCGGTTTCCTCGATGCTCGCACCGCCGGTGGCGCGCGCCGAGTTGATATCGATGGCGGTCAGCGCTTCGGTGTAGTCGATGACGATTGAACCACCGGAGGGCAGGCGCACCTCGCGCTGGTAAGCCGTCTCGATCTGGCTTTCGATCTGGTACCGGGAGAACAGCGGAATCCGGTCGTCGTAGATCTTCAGCTTGCTCAGGTTCTGCGGCATCACCGCCTGCATGAACTCCTGCGCCTGATCGAAGAGCTTCTGGTTGTCGATCAGGATCTCGTTGATGTCCGGGCGCAGGTAGTCACGCAGCGCACGAATGATGATGCTGGATTCCTGATAGATCAGATGCGGCGCCTTGATCTCGCCCGAGGCGCGCTCGATCGCGGTCCAGAGCTCGATCAGGTAGTTCAGGTCCCATTGCAGTTCTTCTGCGGTGCGGCCCATGCCGGCGGTGCGGGCGATCACGCCCATGCCGTCCGGAATCTCGAGCTGGGCCATCGCCTCGCGCAGTTCGGAGCGCTCATCGCCTTCGACGCGGCGGGAGACGCCGCCGGCGCGCGGGTTGTTCGGCATCAACACCAGGAAGCGGCCGGCCAGACTCAGGTAGGTGGTCAGCGCCGCGCCCTTGGTGCCGCGCTCCTCCTTCTCGACCTGGACGATCAGTTCCTGACCTTCCTTGAGGACCTTCTTGATGTCCGGCCGCCCCTCGCCGGGATCACCGGTGAAGTAGCTGCGGGAGATTTCCTTGAGTGGCAGGAAGCCGTGCCGATCACCGCCGTACTCGACGAATGCGGCCTCCAGGCTGGGTTCCAGCCGGGTGATGCGGGCCTTGTAGACGTTGGCCTTGCGGCTCTGGCGCTGTTCCATCTCGATGTCGAGATCGACCAGACGCTGTCCATCGACGATCGCAACGCGCAGCTCTTCGCGCTGCGTTGCGTTCACGAGAATGCGTTTCATGTTGTGTTAATCCAGTTGCGCGCGCTCGAACCAACCGCGGAGCGGAGGGGAGCGCGATTTATCCCTGTGCAGCCTGCGCGCATGGTCAGCGGCGCAAGCCAGCTTCGAATTGGTGCAGTCGGAATCCCTGAAACGCGTGATCAGAGTTAAGATCTACGAATAGACGGGCCGATCTGCCCACCGGCGCCACCTCAGAGGGTGTTTCTCGTGGTGGGTCGGGCTGTGATGCCGATCTAAACGGTCATTCAGCGGAGCTAGTTTGCCACAGAAATCTCCAAAGGTGCGGTATCACGAAGTGACCGCCGCCGAAGACGGCCAGCGCATCGACAATTTGCTGCTGGGTCAGCTCAAGGGCGTTCCCCGATCGCATGTCTACCGATTGCTCTCCAGTGGTCAGGTCCGCCGCAATGGTGGTCGGGTCAAGCCGAGCACGCGTGTCGAACGTGGTGATCAGGTGCGGATCCCGCCCGTGCGCACCGCCGATCGCGCCGCTGGACCACCGCCGGAGCGGCTGGTCAGCCGCCTGCGCGAAGCAATCCTCGAGACGGACGGCGATTTCATCATCATCGACAAGCCTGAAGGCATGGCCGTCCATGGTGGCTCCGGCGTGCCGTTCGGCGTGATCGAATGCCTGCGCCAGATTCACGGCGACGAGTTCGATCTGGTGCATCGACTGGATCGTGACACCAGCGGGGTGCTGGTCTGCGCCCGACGGGGTGAACCGCTGCGCCGGGCGCGGCAGGCGCTGGGCAGCGAGGCGACCGAGAAGGTCTACCAGGCACTGGTTCACGGGCGCTGGAAGGGCGGGCCCAGAACCGTTAGTGCCGCGCTGGACACCTCGGCCCGGACCGGTGGGGAGCGCACGGTGAAGGCCGATGCCGAGGGCAAGGTGGCCATCACCCACTTTGATGCGCTGGACCGGCGCCGCAGGCTGAGTCTGCTCGAGGCCAGGCTTGGGACCGGCAGAACCCATCAGATCCGCGTGCATGCCACTCACGAGGGGCATCCGGTGGTCGGAGACCTTAAATATGGAGAC
>CALBOV010000077.1 GCA_937896565.1 uncultured Salinisphaerales bacterium | reverse complement strand
CGGCCACAACGAGGCCGACGAGCCGGCGGTCACGCAGCCGCAGATGTACGAGATCATCAAGAAGCATCCGACGCCGCGCGCGATCTACGCCAAGCGCCTGGAAGAGGCCGGCGTGATCACCGCCAAGGAAGCCGACCAGCTCAACGACGCGTACCGCGAAGGGCTGGACGCTGGCGAGAACATCGCCCGCACCACGCTGGGCATGGTCGGCAACAAGTTCACGGTGAACTGGAGCAAGTACGTCAACGGCAGCTGGGACGCGTACTGCGAAACCCACATCCCGGCCGAGCAGATGAAGACCCTGTCCGACAAGCTGCTGGCAGTGCCCGAAGGGTTCACGCTGCACAACCGCGTCGAGCGGATCATGAAGGACCGGAAGAAGATGGCGGCCGGCGGGCTGCCCATCGACTGGGGCTTCGCGGAATCGCTGGCCTATGCCGGCCTGATCGATGACGGTTTCTATGTGCGGCTCTGCGGTCAGGATTCCGGTCGCGGCACCTTCTTCCATCGCCAGTGCCGTCTGGTCAACCAGAAGGACGGATCGGTCCACATCCCACTGCGCACGGTCGCGGAGCCGCAACAGTTCGCCGTCAACGACACGCTGCTGTCCGAGGAAGGGGTGCTGGGCTTCGAGTACGGCTATGCCACGGCGCAGCCCGAGACCCTGGTGATCTGGGAGGCCCAGTTCGGCGATTTCGCCAACGGCGCCCAGGTGGTCATCGATCAGTTCATTGCCTCCGGCCAGGCCAAGTGGGGGCGCGTCTGTGGTCTGACGATGCTGCTGCCTCACGGCTATGAGGGGCAGGGGCCCGAGCATTCTTCGGCGCGCCTCGAGCGCTATCTGCAGCTTTGCGCCGCCAACAACATGCAGGTTTGCGTGCCGTCCACGCCCAGCCAGTTCTTCCACATGCTGCGTCGTCAGCTCAAGCGTGATTACCGGCTGCCGCTGATCGTGATGACCCCGAAGAGCCTGCTGCGACACAAGCAGTCGGTGTCCTCGCTGGAGGATCTGCGGCAGGGCCGCTTCGAGACGATCATCGACGACAAGGGCATCGAGGACGACGCCAAGGTCCGTCGTATCGTGCTGTGCAGTGGCAAGGTGTATTTCGACCTGCTGCAGATGCGCGAGGAACTGGGCCTGGAGCAGGACGTTGCCCTGGTCCGCATCGAACAGCTTTACCCGTTCCCCCGCGATGAATACAAGGCCGTGCTCGCACGCTACGGCAACGCCGACGAAATCGTCTGGTGTCAGGAAGAGCCCGAGAACCAGGGTGCCTGGTACCAGATCAAGCATCGGCTGTTGAACTCGCTATCGGAACGGCACGTCATGCTTTACGCCACTCGGGCGGGCTCCCCCTCAACTGCCACGGGCTACCACAAGGTCCACGTGCAGGAGCAGGAAGCGCTGGTTCGCGAGGCACTGGAATCCGGCAATCGGACGCGGGGCGAATAATCGCGCCATCACCCGCGACCACGCACATGAAATCTGTTTGGAGACGGAATGAGTATTGAAGTCAAGGTTCCCGCACTGCCTGAATCGGTCACCGAAGCCACCGTGGCGGTCTGGAACAAGAAGCCGGGCGACCGGGTGGCTCGCGACGAGAACATCTGCGAGCTGGAAACCGACAAGGTCATGCTGGAAGTGCCCGCGGTCACCGATGGCGTCCTGAAGGAGATCAAGGCGGAAGAGGGCGCGACCGTCGGTTCCGGAGACATCATCGCCGTGATCGAGGAAGGCGAAGGTGGCGGTGACGCAGGTGGCTCCGATGATGACCCCGCGACCGATGACGCCGCCGGCGACAAGTCGGAGGCCAGCGACGACAGCCCGCCGCTGAGCCCGGCCGTGCGCAAGCTCGTCGCCGAAAATGATCTGGACCCGTCGAAGATCAAGGGCACCGGCAAGGGCGGCCGCATCGTCAAGAGCGATGTCGAGGACTATCTCGCCTCGAAGGGCGAGGACTCGTCGGACGCCAAGGCCGCCGATACCGGCGCCTCCACGCCGGAGCCCAAGGCCGACCCGGTCAGCGTGCCGTCCGGCGACCGCGTGGAACAGCGCGTGCCGATGACCCGGATCCGCAAGCGCATCGCCGAGCGACTGGTCGAGGCGCAGCAGACAGCGGCCATGCTCACGACCTTCAACGAGGTCGACCTCAAGGCGGTGATGGATTTGCGTGCCCGCTACAAGGACAACTTCGCCAAGGCCTACGACATCAAGCTCGGCTTCATGTCGTTCTTCGTGAAGGCCGCCGTCGAGGCCTTGAAGCGCTATCCCGTCGTCAATGCGTCGATCGACGACAATGACGTGGTCTACCACGGCTACTACGACATCGGTATCGCGGTGTCGACGGAGCGTGGTCTGGTCGTTCCGATCCTGCGCGACGCGGAGTCGATGAGCTTCGCCGAGATCGAGCAGGCCATCAACAACTACGGCCAGAAAGCCCGTGACGGCAAGATCACGATGGAGGATCTGCAGGGCGGGACGTTCTCGATCACCAACGGCGGGATCTTCGGCTCGATGCTCTCCACGCCCATCCTG
>CALBOV010000076.1 GCA_937896565.1 uncultured Salinisphaerales bacterium | reverse complement strand
GATCAACGTCGCCGTCACCGGCAATCCCGCCGAGTCGCTGCAGGTGCAGGCGTCGGCGAGGTCGGGTGACGGCGAGATCCGCGCCCGGGCTCGAGCCCGGCTGGGCGAAACCCGCCAGCTCGACGCCAAGGTAGAAGGCGATCGCTTCCTGGCCTTCAATACCGAGGATGCGCGGGTAACCGTGTCACCCGATCTGAACTTCGCGCTGGTGGACCGGAAGGCGAATCTCCAGGGCACGCTGCGGATTCCGTCCGCGGACATCACCCCGCAACGACGTGAGTCCGAAACCCTGGTGCGGGCCTCGGAGGACGAAGTCATCGTCGGGCCGCGCGCGGAGGAGGACGCCGGTGACCCCATCGAGCTGACGGCGACGGTGGATGTCGTACTGGGCGAGCAGGTGCGCTTCGATGGCTTCGGCCTGACCTCGCGCATCGAGGGGCAGATCACCGCGCGCGACCGCCCGGGCAACCAGACCACGGCCACCGGCGAGCTGCGACTGGTCGAGGGTGCGTACAAGGCCTACGGGCAGAACCTGGACATTCGTCGCGGCCGGCTGATCTTCGCCGGCGGACCGATCACGGAACCGGGTCTGGACGTGAAGGCGTCGCGGTACCCCACCGAGGACATCGAGGTTGGCGTGCGTGTACGCGGGCCGCTCAGCCAGCCCGAATTCGAACTGTATTCGGATCCCGGCATGCAGCAGCAGGAGCAGTTGTCCTATCTCGTGCTCGGCCGCTCGCTGGACCGCAAGTCCGGAGCCACCGGCACCGAGCAGGCGGCGCTGGCCAATGCCGCGCTGGCGCTGGGGCTGAAGGGCGGCGGCTTTCTTGCCGACACGCTGCAGGACAAGGTCGGGCTGGACGAGATCAGCATTGGCGCCCAGGCCGGCGAATCCAATGACCAGGCGTCGCTGGTACTGGGCAAGTACCTGTCGCCCAAGCTGTACGTCAGTTACGGCGTTGCCCTGTTCAAGCCGGGCCAGAGCTTCCGGTTGCGCTACCTGCTGTCGGACAAGTGGACGTTCAAGACCGAGACGGGCACGCAGACCGGTGGCGACCTGATCTACACCATCGAGCGTGAATGATCCGGGCGTTGCTCAGCGTTCCACGGCAGCCGCCTCGGCGGCGTAAACTGCCGGACGACCATGGGCGCGAGGGTCGAACGTGCACGCATTGATCACCGGCGGAACCGGATTCATCGGACAGGCGCTGATCCCTGAACTGATCGCGGCCGGCTGGCGGCTGACGGTGCTGACGCGCGATCCGATTGCCGCGCATCGCCGGCTACCCGCCGCCGTGCGCTGTGTCGCCACGCTGGACGCGGCGCCCCAGGCGGTGGACGCTGTGGTGAATCTGGCCGGCGAGAGCCTGGCCGCGGGCCGCTGGAACGCCCGTCGCAAGCAGATGTTCCACGACAGCCGGGTTGGCCTGACCGAGACGCTGGTGCAGTGGATGGGCCAGCAGCCGGAGCCCCCGGCGGTGCTGGTCTCGGCCTCGGCGGTGGGCTTCTACGGCGCTCAGGGGAACACGTTGCTGGACGAGACCGCGGCGCCGGTGAACGAGTACCAGCATCGCCTGTGCGACGCCTGGGAGGCGGCGGCGCGGCAAGCTGAGGCGCTCGGCACGCGGGTTGTCCGGCTGCGAATCGGCGTGGTGCTGGACGCCGATGGTGGTGCCCTGCAGGCCATGCTGCCGCCGTTTCGCTTCGGGCTGGGCGGCTGGCTGGGCGAGGGTCACCAGTGGATGTCGTGGATTCATCGCAAGGACCTGATCGCTCTGATCCAGCTGGCGCTGTCCGATCCCCAGCTAAGCGGCGCCGTCAACGCGGTGGCGCCGACGCCGGTCACCAACCGTCACTTTTCCCGGGCGCTCGGCCACGCGCTGCACCGGCCGGTGTTTCTGCCAATTCCGGCATGGGCGCTCAGGCTCCTGGTCGGAGAGATGGCTCATCTGCTGCTCACCGGACAACGCGTGGTTCCGGTGGCTGCCACCGAAGCCGGATTCGACTACGAGTTCGATACGGTGGAGGCGGCGTTCGCGGACATCTTTGACTAAGCTCTGGGTAAACACGGGGTTATTCACACCACCAGGACAGCGCCGTTTTTCGTGCAAGATCCAGATGACGTGAAGAGTTCAGTGTTTCCCTGCATTGCGGAGAAAAACCATGTTTCGACTCCTGATTCCCAGCCTGATCGCCGTACTCGCTCTGACCGCCTGCGGTGGTGGTGGTGACTCAGGTCCGTCGGATTGCAGCATCGTCGGCCAGAACAGCTACGTATACGACGAGCTTCGCGACTCCTACCTGTGGGCCGAGTTCGTGGCCGACGGCGCCGACCCCTCCGCATATGCCTCGCCATCGGCGCTGCTGCAGGATCTGAAGCACACGCTGGACGAAACGCGCTTCGGCGGCAGCTACAGCTACGTGGCGGATCAGCAGGAATTCAATTCGCTGCTGAACGAGGGCGAATTCACCGGACTTGGCGTGCGCCTCGGATTCACCGACGCTGATGAACTGACCGCCCTGCTCGTGTTCAGCGGCAGTCCGGCCGCTGATGCCGGCCTCACCCGCGGCACCCGCATCCTGCGCATCAATGGCGAGGTACCCACCTCCGATCCCGGCCAGCCGAATTATTTCGACACCCTGCTCGGGGCCGACGAGGTGGGTGTCACCGTGGAGCTGGAAATCCAGGGGCCCGATGACAACTCGTCGACCACGGTCAGCGTGACCAAGGCCGTCGTCACCATCGACAGCGTGCAGACCGCGCAGGTGTTCGAGACCACCGGTGGCACCACGGTTGGCTATTTGCTGTTCACCAATTTCTTCACCGACATCTCGCGTGACGCGCTGCGCCAGGCCTTCGGGACCTTCCGCAACGCCGGCGTCGACGAACTGATTCTCGACCTGCGCTACAACGGTGGCGGCAGCGTGCGGACGTCCACCGTGCTCGGCAGCCTGATCGCCGGAGACTCCGTCGTGAACAGCGGTGACAACGAGATCTTCGTCGACGCGACCGCGAACGACGATCATCCGGACCTGGGCTTCGTGGAACGCTTCTTCAACGAAACCGAGGCGCTGGATCTGGATCGCGTCGTGATCATTGGTACGGAGTCCACGGCCTCGGCCAGCGAACTGGTGATCAACGGACTGGAGCCCTTCCTCAGCGACGTCGTGCTCGTCGGCAGCACCACGTTCGGCAAGCCGGTGGGTCAGCACCCGATGAATTTCTGCGACAAGACGCTGGTTGCCGTGACCTTCCAGACGCTCAACGCGGACGGTCAGGGTGATTACTTCGACGGCATCACGCCCGACTGTCCGGCCGAGGATGACTGGTCGCGACCGCTGACCCTGGAGTCCAACCTGGGCAACGAGGCGTCGATCCAGACCGCGCTGGACGTGATCACGACGGGAACCTGCCCGGCGGTCGGCAAGCGCGCCGCGACGTTCCGCAGCGAGTATCTGAGCGGGGTCCGGGCGCTGATTGGGGCGCACTAGGGCCGGCTAGGGTCCGGGGACCGCCTCCAGCAGGATCAGCAGGCTGATCATCACGCCGGCGGTGAGCACCGCCCGCAACCGGATGTACCACCACGGCCAGGTCTTGCCGGCGCCCCATCCGATGTCGGCGGCCAGCAGCCAGCCGAAGCCGGCGATCAGCACGACCAGCGTGGCCTCCGGGCCCATGAGCCAGGCGGGCCACACCGCCAGCGGCGGGATGACCGAGATCAGATAGCGCGAGTGGTTGCGACGGCCGTGGGCCAGCACCGCCCCACCCCACTGCGTCCCCGCCATGAACGCGAGGATCAGCACCGCGTAGGCCAGGGTCGCATCGAAGATGTGCGGGCCGATCAGCCCGATCTGAAGATGACTGCCGAGGGCGCCGGCGATCATGGGCAGCAGGCCGGCCAGGCCCAGATGCCAGGCGATCCGCGGACCCGGGTTCAGCCGCGGGTGGGCCAGCAACTCGGGCTCGCCGCCGATGCAGTGGCCGTCGACGAAGACCATGGGCAATTGTTTGTGGCCGCTGCTCTCGCGCAATGCCTCGAAGGCGGCGCGATGCTCCGCGCTGGCCATGCCAAGCATCACGATGCGGAAATCGACCCCGGCCAGATTGAGCCGCCGTTCCAGCGTCCGCGTATCGGTGAGCTTCGATGCGATCACGACGATCGGCGTCTTGGCGATGATGTCCTGGAGCATGTCCGCCTGCATCAGAGTTCGCTCCGTCGCGCCAGCTCGCGGATCCGGCTGGCCCGGCGGGAGATTGCCGCCCGCTCACCGCTGTTCTTGCGCGCAAGGTTGCGAACCTGAAACCGCATCCTCGGGTGATCGGCGAAGCGGTCCTGGTGCCGGGCGAGAAAATCCCAGTAGAGCGTGGTCATCGGGCAGGCGTCGTCGGTCGTGGCATCGGCCGGATCATACCGGCAGCCGGCGCAGTAGTTGCTCATCCTTTGGATGTACTTGCCGCTGGCCACGTAGGGTTTGCTGGCCATGCGCCCGCCATCGGCATGTTGTGACATGCCCAGCGTGTTCGGCAGTTCGACCCATTCCACGGCGTCCACGTAAACCGCCAGGTACCAGTCGTGAATCGCTTTCGGTTTCACGCCCAGCAGCAGACTGAACAGCCCGGTGACCATCAGTCGCTGGATGTGATGCGCATAGCCGGTTCGCAGCGTTTGATCCACGACCTGCGCCAGGCAGTGCATGGAGGTTTCTCCAGTCCAGTACAGCGACGGCAGCCGTTCATCCGCGCCCAGTGCGTTGTCATCCAGCCAGCCCGGCATGTCGCGCCAGTACAGCCCGCGAACGTACTCCCGCCAGCCGAGAATCTGCCGCACGAAACCCTCGACCGCGTTGATCGGGGCATGGCCGGACTCCAGCGCGGCGACCGCGGCATCGATCACGGTGCGTGGGTCCAGCAGCTTGAGGTTCATCGCCGCCGACAGCGTCGAGTGATGCAGAAACGCGGCGTCCGTCCACATCGCATCCTGAAAGCGTCCGAACGCCGGCAGGCGATGCCGGATGAAGTCATCCAGTGCCGCCTGCGCCTGAACCGGCGTCACCGGCCAGTCGAATCCATCCAGCCCGCCGGGGTGATCGGGCCAGCGCGCCTGGACTTGCTTGATGACGTCCCGGGTCGTCGCATCCGGCTTGAAGGACTGTCGCGGTGGCAGCGTTCCGGGGCCATCCCGGCCGAAGCTCTCGCGATTGTCGCCGTCGAAGTTCCAGCGACCGCCGACGGGCTGCTCGCCATCCATGAGAATGCCGGTCCGCTTGCGCAGCCAGCGATAGAAATCCTCCAGCAGAAACCGCTTGCGGCCCCGCGACCACCGCGCGAAGTCGTCCAGCGAACAGAGGAAATGCGGGTCGTCCCGGATATCCAGGTCGATACCCGCCTCTTCGCAGGCCACTCGCAGCCGCTGTTCCACGCGCCAGTCGCCGGGCTTGAGCACGCGAACCCGCGCCGGCTTCAACGTCGCCAGGTCGGCGGCCAGCGCCTCGCCCAGCGATTCGAACTCGCCGAGCGCGTGATAGCGGATCGGCACATTCAGGGCGTCGCGAAAATGCCGCATGGCGGCGAGAAACAGGACAATCCGTGCCTGGTGGGACCAGACGTGGGTCGCCTCGTCTGTCACCTCGGCCATCCACACGCTGTCCCGTGCCGGGTCCATGTCGGCGATCAGGGCGTGGCCGGGATCGAGCTGATCGCCGAGCACGACGATCAGATCACGCATGGTGCTTCTGGCCGCGGCAGCGTCGCGAGCAGTAGATCACCCGCTCCCAGTCACGGGCCCAGCGCTTGCGCCAGGAGAACGCCCGGTTGCACACCGGGCAGTGCTTGCTCGGCAGATGCGGTTTGCGATGGACCATGGCGAGGGCCGAATGAGAACGGCCGAAGCCTCCGCAATCACGCCCCCGGGGTGCAATGCCTGTTCAGGCCGATCAGGGAATCTCGATCTCGCCGGGGCACTGGAAGCCGATCGGGTCGCCGGCCAGCCCGTTGGCCACGCCGTTGGCGTCCCGGATCGATTCCGGGTCGAGCGCCAGCAGCGCGTCCACCGTGTCGCGGTAGCTCTCCATGACGGACGACAGATACTCGACGGAAATCTTGTCCGCGGTGTCCGACGGCGAGTGGTGGAACAGGCCCGCACCGGAAATGCCGAAGGTCGGAATCTGCAAGGCGTAGGCGGCTCGGGTCTCCCCGGGATTCAGCACGCCACCGGCGGACACCGTCAGCGCCTGCGATGCGACCGTGTCGCCGAACGCCGCCAGGACGGCGGGTGCCAGCAGGGTGTTCTCCGAGATCACCAGCGCCCGCTGTGTCGCGGCCAGGCCGGTTGGGGTGGGTTCACCGGCTACCTCGATGTAGCCGCGGCTGGCCAGCCCGGCGCCGAGATGCACGTAGGTGGCGATATTCTCGGGCCCCAGGCATTGCAGCACCCGTTCCTGGCCGAATCCCAGTACCTCGTGCGCACCGGTGAAGGTGAACACCACGGTGTACGGCAGCGGCCCTTCCCGTTTGGCTCGGTCGGCGAGATAACGCGCCAGATAGATCAGTCCGCCGACCCCGGGTCCGCGCTCCGATCCCACGGTGAACCAGCCGTTGATGGGTGTACCGATGACCATGAAGTGTTCACGGTCCTCGCCGGGCAGGAAGGCGTAGCTGTTGTACGAGAAGCCTTCCGGGCCGGGCTGGCCCACGGTGGCGTCCACCGTCAGCCGGGCCATCTGCCCATCCAGCTCGGTGATGCGGTCGCCGTCGAATTCGCCGACCAGCACCGTCGGCAGCGGACGCAGGCCCTCGATGGTGTTGTAGTTCTGGGCGACCAGTTCGTTGGCCGGGCCCTCGATGGCCACGATGGCGCCGACCGCGCCCTGCCTGGCCGCCTCGTCCAGCACTTCCTGTGCACCGACGACACTGGCGTTGAGGGCCTGGGTCGCGGTGAACATGATGATCTTGCCGCTGACGTCCCGGTCGATGAACAGATCCAGCACATTCCCCAGAAGCTGGTTCAGGCGGCGGCTGGAGCCGATGTCGATGATCTCGCCGGTTATGCCTTCCGGCGGCGTGATGCCCTGGAAGTACCACGGGAACACCGCGGGCATGAACGGCCCGTCATCCGGTGTGTCGATGGTCAGCTCGTAGTTCTTCGGCTTGAAGACCGGGAACGGGAACGGCTGCTGCTGGATGTTCACGATTCCGTCGATGCCACGCATCTGGGCGACGCCCCAGTCGTGGACCACATGCCCGAGGTTGCTGCCCGTCCGCGGCCCCGGCAGGCACTTGTACCACTCGTTCTCCAGATCCGTGGTCAGACACTCGTCGAAGAACGCCGGGTCCAGCACCACGTCCAGGTACTCGAGCATGTGCTCGTAGGAGGTCGGCCCGGGCTCCCCCAGCGGAATGTCGTCGGTGGGGTCGGACGGATCGGGCGGGTTCGTGACCGGCGGGCGGGCGCCGTCATCGCCACCTTCGGCATTGACACAGGCGGCCAGCGGCACAACGCCGAGCAGGATCAGGATGGGCAAACGTTTTAGCAGCACGCGCATGAGGCCAAGTCGGGCGAGTTTGACATGTCAGTGTTGCTGACCCGACGCGGCGATGCTGTCGGCCAGTGGGGCCGCGACGTGTCAGAAAATTCTGTACGGCGCCTTTCGCGCGGCACCGATGCAGTATGCGCGAGACCGCGTCCACAATCGCCTTGCCAGGACCTGGCAGGCGACGATCCACGCAAATGACCAGACGAGCGTGAACGTCAGGTAAGGCCAGCGCTCGCCCAGTCCCCGGCTCAGTGCATCCAGGATGGGCACCGGCAGAATGACCAGAAACATCAGAGTCGCGGCGCGACAGACCACCAGCCAGAACCGCGACACTCGCAGCATCTGCGCCCGGATGGCCCATGGCCGGACTGGAACCGGCGCCTTCTGACGCCGATATGCCGCAATAATCGTCAGCCAGTAGCCACCGATACACAGCACCAGTGTCGCCAGGGCAAGCCGCTCGATGGGGCTGTCCACCAGGCTCCATGCCCAGCCCATGACGATGAGCGCGATGGGGGCGGCGACGGTTTCCGACGCCATGTACCACTGGACCCACCGCGAGCGTTTTCGGAGTCGATCGCTCAGGGATTTCGTATCCAGCTTCAGTGGTTCGGACGCCGGATCGGGTTCCACCGAACGCCAGACCTTCTGCATCGATTCCCAGTCGCTCATGCGTGTCTCTCCACGGACAGCTTTTCTGTGAGCGCCTTGCGGGCGCGGTTGAGGCGCACGCCCACCAGATTGCCGCTGATGTCCAGCACCTCGGCCATCTCGGCGTAGCTCAGGCCCTCCAGGGCCAGGGTGACGAGCTGCCGCTGTCCCATGGGCAGCTCGCGTACGGCGTCGAGCAGGCGGTCGGCCTGTTCCTGACGCTCCGCGGCATCCAGCGCCGTGCCGTCCGGACTGGTCATGTCGGGTATTTCCGATGTCTGTCTCGGCTGGCGGGCGGCGGTCATCGCGTGCGAGGCGCCACGGTTGTGGGCGATGCGCAGCAGGAACGTGCGCGGCGAGGCATCGCCACGGAATCGCGGCCAGGCCTTCCAGATCGCCACGAGCATGTCCTGCACGAGGTCCTCGCAAAGCCCGGCGTCGCGTTCGTACGATGCGGCGACACGCTGGATGGCCGGGCCGTACTCCGCGACCAGTGCATCGAAGTCGCTCACGTCGACAGTATCGAAGCCCGGCGCGTCACAGGCCGCGCAGCATGCGTTCGGAGGCATACAGGCGTGTCGTGGCCAGAACGCAGGCCAGGCCCGCGAGCACGACGATCACCGAGGCGGTCAGGAACGCAATCGGATCCGGCGAGACCTCACGCAGCGCCTCGCCCAGCAACTGCTGCTGGCCGAGCACCGGCACCGCGAACATCCACGGCTCGGAATCCAGCTGCAGGAAGCTCACCGCCATGGCCGGCACCATCGGCACGAACATCAGCAGCGACAGATAGGTCTGCGCCTCCTTGAAGGATTTCGCGTAGCTGGCCGCGAGCATCTGCAGACCGGCGGCAAGCAGGGCCAGCGGCGCGATCAGCACGAACATGGTCAGGATCGACAGCGGCGTGGGCTGGTAGCTGATGCCCAGTTCGCCCAGGGGCGCCATCGGCAGCAGCACGCCCATCGCGGTCAACGTGAGCGCCACTCCGAACAGGCCGTAACAGGCCGCGACCAGCCACTTGCCGACGACCAGGCCGAACGCGGACACCGGCTGCACCAGTAGGGCCTCCAGCGACCGCCGCTCCCGTTCGCCGGCGGTGGCGTCGATGCAGACATGCATGCTGCCGAAGAAGGCGGCGATCAGCACGAACACCTGAAAGCCGCTCAGCACCAGCGCCGCGCGGTCGGCGCGGCTGGCCACATCGCGCTTTTGCACCTGGATCGGCTGCGCCGCCTGCGGCGCGACGCCCATGGCCATCATCCGCAGGCTGGCGAGTTCACCGCTCCACGCGTTCACCGCCTGCTCCACCCGTCGCGCCATGGCCTGACTGCTGGGCTTGGAGGTGTTCAGCACCAGCTCGACCTGCGCCGGGCGGCCGGCCCGCAGCATGGCGGTGAAATCGTTGGCCGGACGCAGAATGGCATCGTGATTGGCGATGGCTTCGGTCACGTCGACATCCGGACCCAGCGCCTCCAGCTCGAAACCATGCTCCTGCAGATGCGCGGTGAGCCCGGGTGCGCGTTCCAGATGCTGAACGGCCACCTGCTTTTCGTTGCGGGTCTGGTTTTCCACCAGCGCGGTGAACGCGGCCAGCATGATCACCGGCCCCATCAGCGAATAGCCGACGAGCGTCATGATCGACCGCGGATCGCGGCGGGCGTCAATGAATTCCTTGAGGGCCACGGCCCAGAGTTGGCGGATCATGCTGCGGCCTCGATCAGTTGAACAAACGCGTCTTCGAGTCGGGTATGCCCGGTCTGGCGGCATAGCTCGGCGGGGCTGCCGGCGGCCTTGACCACACCGTCACCCACGATCACCAGGTGATCGCAAAGCTCTTCGACCTCCTGCATCACGTGGCTGGAGAACACGATGCAACGCCCGGCCGTGCGCAGTGAGCGCAGCAGGTCGCGCAGGCTGCGCGTGCTCATCACGTCCAGCCCTCGGGTGGGTTCGTCCAGCACCAGATTCTGCGGTGAATGCAGCAGCGCCCGGGCCAGGCCCACCTTCATCCGCTCGCCTGCGGAAAAGCCTTCAACCCGCCGGTCGAGCAGATCATCGATGTGCAGCTGCGAGACGACGCTGTCGATCGCGGCATTCAGTGCCTGGCGATCCAGCCCGTGCAGGCGGCCGAAATAGGCCAGGTGCTCGCGCGTGGTGAGCCGCGAGTAGAGCCCGAACTGATCGGGCAGTACGCCCAGTCGCCGCCGGGCCGCCCGCGGTTGCCGGGCCACCCGGATGTCGTCGATGGTGACGTGCCCGGTATCGGGTTTCAGCAAGCCTTCGACACAGCGCATGGCCGTGGTCTTGCCCGCCCCGTTGGGGCCGAGCAGGCCGGTGATGGCACCATCCGGCGCCTCGAAGCTCACGTCCTGCACGGCCTGAACCTTGCCGAACCGCTTGGCGAGTTGTTCCGCGTGGATCATTCGGGAATCTCCGGGCCGGTGGCGTCGATGAAGAACGCCTTGGGCTTGATGTCGTTCACGCAGTCCGCATCCAGCGCGGACGGGTCGGCGGTGTCGATGAACTCGGCCGTCAGCTTGGGCACGCAGCCGCGCGTGCTGGCGATGTGGGCGGCGCCCTGTACTTCCAGCACCCTGGAGTTCGAGAGCGTTTCGGCAGCCTGATACGCCGTGTACGGCGGGGTCACCGGGTCCCAGCTGCCGGTGATCAACAGGCTGGGAATGTCGCTGGTCACCGGCTCGTGGAAATCATCGGCGATCGCGTGCTTGGGCCACACCGAGCAGGCCGTCTGCCAGAACTGGAAGATCTGCTCTCCCAGGAACGAGGT
>CALBOV010000075.1 GCA_937896565.1 uncultured Salinisphaerales bacterium | reverse complement strand
GCGCGACATCGACCGGCTGCTCTCCGAGGAAACCGGCCTGCCGGTGATCATTGCCGACGACCCGCTGACCTGCGTCGCACGCGGTGGCGGCATGCTGCTGGAGATGATTGATCGCCAGGGTGAGGTCTACACGCTGGACTGAGTCCGCGGGCACTTAGGCCCGGCTCTTGCCTCAACTCCGGAGCAACAGGACGTAACCCGCTGAACGAGGGAAATTTTCTCCGTCAGCGGCATTGTCACTGCGCCGGCTTTTTGTCTACACTTGTGAGCCAAGTCGCACTCATGTCGAGTGTTTTGACTTGGACGGGCGATTTGGGGTGGACGACCTACATCAAGATTCAATCCGACCTTTGTTTCCGCGCGGGCCTTCGCTGGGCCTGAAAGCGGTCCTGCTCGCGTTGATTTCCGTCGGCCTGATGTTCGCCGACGACCGCACCGATACGCTCAACCCCGTTCGCTCTTTCATCGCCGTCGCCGCCGTTCCGGTGCAGTGGATGGCCAGCCTGCCGAACCAGGCCGGCGAGGTCGCCGACCACTTCGCGTCGCGTCAGACCCTGCTGGAACAAAACGCTGATCTGCGCGAGCAGCAGCTTCATCTGCAGGCACGCCTGCAGAAGCTGGATGGCCTGGCGGCGGAGAATTCCCGTATCCGAGCCCTGCTGCTGTCGTCCAAGCGGCTGCACGAGCAGGTGCTGATCGGCGAGATCGTCTCGTCCAGCATGGACCCCTATCGCCACTACGTGACGCTCAACAAGGGCGGCATGGAAGGCGTTTACAAGGGTCAGCCGCTGATCGACGCCCACGGCGTCATGGGCCAGGTCGTCGAAGTCACGCCGATGAACTCGACCGCGATTCTGGTCACCGACCCCAACCATGGCATTCCGGTGGAAGTGAACCGCACCGGCCTGCAAACCGTCGCCCACGGCGCCGGCGACAGCCGGGGACTGGCCCTGCCCTTCCTGCCCAGCAACGCCGATGTGCAAGTGGGTGATCTGCTGGTCAGTTCCGGGCTCGGCGGCCGCTATCCCGCCGGCTACCCGGTCGGTGTCGTCTATGACGTGCAGCACCAGCCCGGCGAACATTTCCTGGACGTGTCCGCCCGTCCGGCGGCGCGCCTGAACCAGGGCCGTGAACTGCTGCTGGTCTGGAAGGACGGCGCGCCCCCCGTCACCAACGTTGCCGAACAGCTCGACCAGCGCCGCGAGGCCGGCCTGCCGACCTTCGCCACCTCCGAGAGACCGTGAACGAGGACCGCCGACCCAGCGGCCTGATCATCATGGTCAGCGTGCTGCTCGCTTTGGTGCTGTCCAAGGTCATGCTGCCCGACCCGCTCGCGCTGCTGCGCCCGGCCATGGTGCCGATGGTCGCGTTCTACTGGCTGCTGATGATGCCCGACCGCTTCGGGCTGACCATGGCCGCATTGCTCGGGCTGGTCGTGGATGTCCTCACCGGCACCCTGCTCGGCGCGCATGCCTTCGCGCTGACCGTCTCCGGCTATCTGGTCGCCCGAATGGCGCTGATCATCCGCTTCTGGCCAGCCTGGCAGCAAAGCCTGGCGCTGTTGCCGCTGTGGGGACTCTACGCCTTCCTGATGTTCTGGATCGACGGCGTCACCCACCGCAACGCCGACGCGTTGCTGCGGTTTTCGCCGGTGCTGACCACCGCCATCGCCTGGCCGCTGCTCTGCGCGATGATGGCCTGGGCCAGCCCTTCCGCCGAAGAGAACTGACGGCACCCCGCGAACCCCGGTAGAGTCGGCGGCAGCGGAACCGCCCCGAAAATCCATCGTTGCTCAGAACATCCCCGTAAGCGCCGACATCATGTCCGCGCCTCGTCAGAACATCCGGCACCTTGGCTGAAATCAAGTCACTGAAGAATCCGCTGGCGGAACGCCAGCTCACCCTGTTCCGCGCGATCATCGCCGGGCTTGGTGTCGTGATCCTGTCGCTGGTGCTGGTCGGCCGCCTGGTCCAGTTGCAGTTGCTCGACCATGACGTCTACGCCACGCGCTCCGATGACAATCGGATGCGGGTGCGCATTATCGCGCCGGCCCGCGGCCTGATCTACGACCGCAACGGCATCGTGCTCGCGGAAAACCTGCCGACCTACCAGCTCGAGATCGTGCCGGAGCAGGTCGAGGATGTCGCCGACACCGTCACCGCGCTGGCCGAGCTGATCGACATTCCCGATCGCGACCGCGAGCGCTTCTACCGCCGCGTGGACCAGGAACCCTCCTTCCGCAGCATTCCGCTGCGCACCCGGCTGACCCCCGAGGAAGTGGCGGCGTTCGAGGTGAATCGGCAGGATTTCAAGGGCGTCGAAATCCATGCCGCGCTGACCCGTCGCTACCCGCTGGGTCGGCTGGCCGCGCATGCGGTCGGCTACGTGGGATCGCTGTCGGAAGCCGATGCCGCGGGGCTCGACCCACGGCGCTACCGGGGCACCCAGCGGATCGGCAAGGTCGGCGTCGAGGCGGCGCACGAGTCGCTGCTGCACGGCGAGCCGGGCAGCAAGATCATCGAGGCCAACGCCCAGGGCCGCACGTTGCGCGACCTGGAGTATCAGGGCCCCGTCGCCGGTGAAAACCTCTATCTGACGCTGGACTCGCGCATCCAGGAGGCCGCGGTGACCGCGCTGGGGCAGCACGACGGCGCGGTGGTCGCGATCGACCCCACCAACGGCGACATTCTCGCGCTGGTGAGCCAGCCCTCGTTCGATCCGCACCTGTTCGTCGACGGCATCGACTACGTCACCTATGCCGGACTCAATGCCGACCCGGGCCGGCCACTGTTCAATCGCGCCCTGCAGGGTCAGTACCCCCCGGGATCGACGGTCAAGCCGGTGATGGCGCTGGCGGGTCTGGATGCCGGCGTGGTGACGCCCCGACACCGCGAGATGTGCATCGGCTACTTCATGCTGCCGGACAACGAGCGCCGGTACCGGGACTGGAAGCGCCGAGGACACGGACTCGTAGACATGCACGACGCCATCGCGCAATCCTGCGACGTCTACTTCTATCAGCTCGCGCTGGATATCGGCATCGACCACATCCACGACTTTCTGAGCCAGTTCGGCCTGGGCCAGATCCTGGGCGTGGACCTGCCGGGCGAGAAACCCGGCCTGCTCCCGTCCCGCGATTGGAAGCGCAACGCACGCAACGAGGCCTGGTATCCGGGCGAGACGCTGAACATCGGCATCGGCCAGGGATTCATGACCGCAACCCCGTTGCAGCTCGCCCACATGACCGCGATGGTCGCGGTCCGTGGTCACGGCTACCGCCCGCGCATCCTGGCCGCCAGACAGGAGCCGGGGACACGTGATCTGATTCACTTCGAGCCAACTCCGGTTGAGCCGGTCAACGTGGCCGACTCCGGATACTGGGACCGGATCGCCGAGTCCATGGAAGCCGTGGTGCATTCCGTCCAGGGCACGGCCACCCGTTCCGGCGCGGGCGCGAGCTACCGCATCGCCGGCAAGTCCGGCACCGCGCAGGTGACCGGCCTGTCTCAGGAGGACGAGGAAGCCCCCGATCTGCTCGACGTGCCGCGCGAGCTGCGCGACCACGCGCTGTTCATTGCCTATGCCCCGGCCGACGCCCCGAAAATCGCCGTGGCGGTGATCGCCGAGCACGCCGGAAGCGGCGGCCGCGTGGCCGGCCCGATCGCCCGCGCCGTGATGGACGCACTGCTGGAGCCCGAATCGTGAGCTCGCAACGACCCGGCCAGTCCGGCTTCCAGCGCCTGTTGCTCAACCTGCACATCGACGCGATGCTGCTAACCCTGATCCTGATCGTGCTGGGCCTGGGTCTGTTCGTGCTCTACAGCGCCAGCGGCGAGAGCAGCGCCGCCGTGACGAGCCAGGTCAAGCGCATCGGCCTGGGCCTCGTGGTGATGATGGCGCTGGCGCAGGTCAATCCGGACACCTTTCGCGCCTTCGCACCCTGGCTTTATGCCCTGGGTCTGTGCCTGCTCGTCCTGGTGCTGCTGCTCGGAGACACGGCCAAGGGGGCGCAGCGCTGGCTGGACCTCGGTGTGATCCGCTTTCAGCCGTCGGAACTGATGAAGCTCGCCGTCCCGATGGTCCTCGCCGGCTTCATGCATTCCCGAACGTTGCCACCCAAGCTCAGAACAATGGGCGCCGGCGCCCTGATGATCGCGGTTCCCGCCGCGCTCATCATGCGACAGCCCGACCTCGGCACCGCACTGATGATCGCCATCAGCGGCGCCTTCGTGCTGTACATGGCCGGGCTGCGCTGGCGTGTCATTCTGGGACTCGTGCTGGCCGCGGCGGCGGCGCTGCCGCTGCTCTGGTCGCAAATGCACGACTACCAGCGCGAACGGGTGCTGACCTTTCTCAATCCGGCGCGCGACCCCGGTGGCGCCGGCTATCACATCACCCAGTCCAAGGTGGCGATCGGTTCGGGCGGGCTGTTCGGCAAGGGCTGGCTCAACGGCACGCAGGCACAGCTGGACTTTCTCCCGGAATCCGCCACCGACTTCATCTTCGCGGTTTACGCGGAGGAGGTCGGCCTGCTGGGCGTGCTGTTTCTTCTCGTGCTCTACCTGGCGATCATCGGGCGCGGACTGTTCATCTCGGTCAAGGGACAGGACTCGTTCCAGCGCCTGCTGGCTGGCAGCCTGAGCCTGGTCTTCTTTTTCTACGTCTTCGTCAACATCGGCATGGTCATCGGCCTGTTGCCCGTCGTGGGTGTTCCGCTTCCTCTGATCAGCTGGGGCGGAACCTCGATGGTAAGCTTGCTGGCAGGGATGGGAGTGCTGATGTCCATACACACGCATCGGCGCCTCTTGTCGAGTTAGGGGACGGACAGAACCCCGGAAATCGGACACTGATGATCAGATACGGACTGTGCCTGGCGCTGGGCCTTAGTTGTGGCTCCGCCGCGGCCGACTATTCGGCCCACCCCAAAGCCGGAGAATTGCTGGAAACGCTTCGCTCCGACTACGCCTTCGACGTGGACGCGCTCAAGACCGTGCGCTCGGCGCTGGTCCAGGCGGAGCGCGTGGACAAGCTGATCGAGCAGGAGCGCACCGCGCCGGAACGCACCTGGACCTGGTACGACTACCGTCCGATCCACGTGAATCCGAAGAACATCGAGAATGGCCGCGCATTCGTCGAAAAACACCGGAGCACGTTCGACGCCGCCGAGCAGCGCTGGGGCGTTCCGGGTCCCGTCGTCGCCGCGATCATGGGCGCGGAAACCAAGTACGGCGGCTACACCGGCCCGCATCGGATTCTGGACTCGCTGGCCACGCAGGGCTTCGATCACCCGACGCGCTCCCGCTTCTTCTACAGCGAGCTGGTGCAGTACTTCGTGCTCTGTCGCGAACTCGGCATGAATCCGACCGAACCGAAAGGCTCCTACGCCGGCGCCATGGGGCTGTCGCAGTTCATGCCCAGTAACTACCGCAAGCTGGCGGTCGATTTCGACGACAGCGGCGATGTTGACCTGTGGACCGTCGACGACGCCATCGGCAGCACCGCCAACTACCTGGTCAACTATCGCGGCGCCGGCAAGGGATGGCGGCGCGGAGAGGCGGTGCTGGTCGCCGCGCGCGTCAGTGAACCGCTGCCGAAGTCGGTCAAGACGAACACCAAGTTCACGTCGTCGACCATCGGCAAGCTCGCCGAGGCAGGCATCCGGCCGACCATTCCCCTCGCCGACGACACCCCCGCCGGGGTGATCGCGCTGGAAGTCGCCCCCGGCCAGATGGGCTACTGGATCGGCCTGCAGAATTTCTACGCACTGATGTCTTACAACCCGCGGACGTTCTACGCCATGTCCGTGTTCGAATTGAGCGAGGCCATCGCGAACCATGATGCACCACGATAAGTCCGCGACCACGATCGCGGCGCTGGCGGCGCTAACCGTCCTGCTCGGCGGCTGCTTCGGGGGCAAGTCCATCGGACCGTCGGATGGTCCGCCCGCGAATCCCGAGGTCAACCCGTGGAACGTGCCGGAACCGGTGCCCAAGTACGAGCCGCGCAGCAAGTACGGCAACCCGGAGAGCTATGTCGTCGCCGGGCGCCGGTATTACGTCCGTGACACGGCCGAGAGCTACCGCGAGCGCGGCGGCGCGTCGTGGTACGGCTCCAAGTTCCACGGGCGACGCACATCCAGCGGCGAACCGTTCGACATGTACAAGATGACGGCCGCGCATCGCACGCTGCCCATCCCCAGCTACGTCCGCGTTCGCAACCTGGAAAACGACCGCTCGATCATCGTGCGCGTCAACGATCGCGGCCCCTTCCACAGCGAGCGCATCATCGACCTGTCGTGGGTTGCCGCGGTCCGTCTGGGGCTCGATCAACAGGGGTCGGCCAGGGTCGAGGTCGAGTCGATCACGCCGAGTGCCGGCACGCAGGCCGTCGATCTCGAACCGATCGAACCCGCACGCCCGCTGCCGGCGACGCCGGAACCCGCCCCGGCGGTTCCGCCACCCGCCCCGACGCCCCGCCCCGTGCCGATCAACCCGGTGCAGCCCGGCGAGCTGAGCTATCTGCAGGTCGGCGCGTTCGGCGACCTCGAGAATGCCGAACGCATGGCCCAGCGGCTGCGCAACGAAGGCTTCCCGCAGGTGCATGTGCGAACGGCCAACGTGCGCGGGCAGATCGTGCACCGCGTGCTGGCCGGCCCGTTCGTGAACGAACGCGACCGCAGTTCCGCGCGCAACGTGCTCGCAAGCCGAGGGTATGAAACCTTTGTGATCAGGGACACTCAGACTCCCTGACCCGTCTCCCCACTGTCCGATATTCCGAACCGCCCATGACCCGACCCCTGCTCGCCTCCGTTGTCGCCGGCTTCGTTGCCCTGATCCACAGCACCGGCGTGATCGCCGCCATGCCGACCCCGGAACCACCCCGGTTCGATGCGACGAGCTTTCTGCTGGTGGACTTTCACAGCGGTCAGGAACTGGCCTCGCGCGATCCCGATATGCGGGTGGAGCCGGCCAGCATCACCAAGCTGATGACCTCCTACATCGCCTTCTCCGAGGTCAAGAAGGGCAACCTGTCCCTGGACGAGCAGGTGACGATCAGCGAGAACGCCTGGCGCACCGGCGGCTCACGGATGTTCGTGGAAGTCGGCTCGTCGGTCTCGGTGGAAAACCTGCTGCGCGGGGTGATCATCCAGTCGGGCAACGATGCCAGCGTCGCGCTGGCCGAGCACATCGCGGGCAGCGAGAGTGCATTCGCCGAATGGATGAACAGCTACGCCCGCGACCTGGGCATGACCGGCTCGCACTTCGTCAACGCCACCGGCTGGCCGGACCCGGATCACTACGTCACCGCCCGTGACATCACCGCCCTGGCCCGTGCGCTGATCCGGGACTTCCCGGAGCACTACGAGCTGTATTCGGAAAAAGTCTTCGAATACAACAACATCAAGCAATACAACCGGAACAAGCTGCTGTGGCGGGACGAGTCGGTCGACGGTCTGAAGACCGGGCATACCGAATCCGCCGGTTACTGCCTGGTGTCGTCGGCCGAGCGCGACGGCATGCGCCTGATCTCCGTCGTGCTGGGTACCGAAAGCGAGAACGCACGGGCCAGCGCCAGTCAGTCGCTGCTGAACTACGGCTTCCGTTTCTTCGATACCCGTCGTCTTTACGAGGCCGGTGAACCGATCACCACGGTCCGGCCCTGGAAAGGCGCCTTCGATTCGCTGGACCTGGGTTCGCAGCACGATCTTTACGTCACCGTTCCGCGTGGCCGTATTGGTGACATCACCGTCGAACCGGAAGTCGCCGATCAGCTGATCGCTCCACTGCAGGGTGGCACCGTGCTGGGCGAGCTGCACGTCGCGCTGGACGGCGAGCGGATCACCAGCGAACCGCTGGTCGCGCTGCGAGACGTGCCCAAGGGTGGCCTGTGGCGACAGCTGGTGGACGAAATCCGCCTGCTGATCGCGCGATGAACACATCGGCCGGGCAACCGGCTCAGGCACTGGTCCACGTCAACGGACAACTGCTGCCCCGCGCCGAAGCCACCATTTCGGTGTTCGACCGCGGTTTCCTGTTCGCCGACTCGGTCTACGAGGTGATTCCGGTCTACCAGGGCGCGGCATTCCGCCTGCGCCAACACCTGGCGCGACTGGACCGCAGCCTTGGTGAGCTCGCCATCCCCAACCCGCACAGCAACGACGAGTGGTCGGAGCTGATCCGCGAACTCGCCGAAGCGAACGGTGGCGGCGACCTGTCCATATACCTGCAGGTGACCCGCGGCGCTCCGGAATGGCGGGAACACTGGCGGGATGCGCCCACGCAATGCACCGTCGTCGCCTTCACCGGTGGCCTGCATCCACAACCGGCATCGCTGGCCGAGCACGGCGTACGAACCATTCTGCGGAACGACCCACGCTGGCGACGTTGCGACATCAAGGCCACGGCGCTGCTGCCCAACGTGCTGGCGCGACGCGAAGCCGCGGCTGCCGACGCGTTCGAGGCGATCTTCGTCCGCGACGGTTACGTCACCGAGGGCGCGGCGGCCAACGTGTTCATCGTCAGCGATGGTCTCGTGTCGACACCACCGCTCGACAACACCCTGCTGCCCGGCGTGACCCGTGACGCCGTGCTGGACTTCCTGCGACAGACCGGACGCGAATGCATCCAGAGGCCGGTCAGTCGCGAAACCCTGCTTGAGGCCGACGAGGTCTGGCTGACGTCGTCGACGCGCGAGATTCTGCCGGTCACCTGGATAGACGATCACCCGGTTGGCGCCGGTCGCCCGGGTCCGGTGTGGGCGGACGCGCAACCCGGCTTTTCGAACTGGGTCCGTGAGCAGACCGGCTGGCTGCCGCTCACCGACCCGGCGCAAATGGACAGACCCTGAATGGCGAACAACACCCCGTCTTCGCAAGACACCCTGCTCGAATTTCCCTGCGAATACCCGGTCAAGGCTTTCGGCAACAACACGGCGGGCTTCGCCCAGCACCTGCAGCAACTGTTGCTGCCGATCATCGGCCCGGTCGACAACGATCGAGTCGACACCCGGATGAGCCGGGGCAATCGCTATCTGGCCGTCACGATCACCTTCGAGGCGACCAGCAAGGATCAGGTGGATGCGGTGTACGAGGCCCTGACCGCCGACCCTCGCGTCGTCATGTCGCTATGAAGCGCCCGGTCCGCGTTCGCTGGCTGGGTCGTCAGCCCTATGAGCCGATCTACCATCGCATGCGCAGCTTCACCGCGGAGCGGCACGCCGGTACCGACGACGAGCTTTGGCTGCTGGAGCACGACCCGGTGTATACGCAGGGTCGTGTCGGCGACGCCGCGCATCTGCTGGATCCGGGCGACATCCCGGTCTTTCAGTCCAATCGAGGGGGCCAGGTCACCTATCACGGACCCGGCCAACTGATGGTCTACCCGCTGCTGGATCTGCGGCGCCACCAACTCGGCGTTCGCACGCTCGTCGACGGTCTCGAGGGCGCGGTGATCGACGCCCTGGCCGGCGACGGCATCCATGCGGAAAGGCACGACGGTGCCCCCGGCGTCTATGTCGGGGCGGCGAAGCTGGCCTCGCTGGGACTGCGCGTCGAACGTTTCCGCAGCTACCACGGCCTGGCCGTCAACGTCGCCATGGATCTGGAACCGTTCACGCGCATCAACCCCTGCGGCTACGAGGGGCTGGCGATGACCCAGTCCTCCGATCTCGGCGGACCGGCGACACTGCCGGACATGGCGCGCCAGCTACTGCCGGCATTGGCCACCCGGCTCGGACTGGACTGGGCGGATGATTGGAGTGATCCGGATTTTTGGACATAATCGGACGCATTCCATCTTCACTCGGACCCGCCGCGGGGGAACACCGACGACGGCGAACGGTCTGTTAGGACACCACATCGCCTTTGAGCCGCATGGACGCATTCCTCCGAATACCGCACGCGGACATTGCCCAGGAGCAACACCGATGAAATCACTCTGGACCGCCGTGGCAGCCACGCTGCTGACGGTCTCCGTGGCCACTGCTGCCGACGTCACGCCGCCTGATGTGCTGGCGAAGGACACCGCCAACGCGCTGCTGGCGGAACTGAAAGCCAATCAGGACACGTTCAAGCAGAACCCCGATCAGCTTTACGAAGTGGTCGACCGGATCGTGCTGCCGCATTTCGACTTCGACTACGTCTCCAAGCTCGTGCTGGCACGCTACTGGCGCAAGGCCACACCGGAACAGCGCACCCGCTTTCAGCAGGCGTTCCGTTCCCAGCTGGTCGGCTTCTATGGTGACGCGCTGCTGGACTACAGCAACGAGAAGGTCAACTGGGAAGACGCGGCCGTTCCCGCCGACGCCACCGACGTGACCGTCCGGTCCGAGATCGTCCCGGCCGGCAGCGACCCGATCCCGATCAGCTACGCCATGCACCTCACCGACGGCACCTGGAAGGTCTATGACGTCACCGTGGACGGCATCAGCCTGGTCACGAACTACCGTGGTCAGTTCGCCGCGGAAATCCGGCGCAGCGGCCTGGACGCGCTGATTCAGCGACTCGAATCCGAAAGCAGCGCGCTCGGCTAGCCGCCGGGCCGGGGATACATCACGTCAAGGGAGTTGACATGCGCCTGATCGCCCTGGGGTTCGCGGTGCTGATCGCGGCCGGCTGCGCACATTCGCCAACCTATGATCCGCAGGACCCGCTGGAAGGGGTCAATCGCGGCATCTACAAGTTCAACGACGCCGCGGACACCTACGTCCTGCGCCCGGTGGCCAAGGGCTACGTGGCCGTGACGCCGGGATTCGTGCGTACCGGTGTCACGAACTTCTTCAACAACCTCACCTACCCGCTGACCATCGTCAATCAGTTCCTGCAAGGCAAACCGGCCGACGGATTCAGCGACATCGGACGCTTGCTGGTGAACACGACGCTGGGTATCGGTGGCCTGTTCGATCCGGCGACACCACTGGGCCTGGAACGGCACGACGAGGATTTTGGCCAGACCTTCGGCAAATGGGGCGTCGGCAACGGCTGGTACCTGATGCTGCCGTTTCTCGGCCCGAGCACCAACCGCGATCTCACCGGCCGGATCTTCGCGATTCCGCTCAACGCCACCTACGCCGTGGAGAACAGCGAAGTCCTGCTGGGCCTGTCCGCGCTGGATATCGTCAACACCCGCGCGATCCTGCTGAACACCGATCGCCTGGTCCGAAACCAGTACGACCCCTACGTGTTCATTCGCGACGCCTATCTGCAGCGCCGCCGTTCACAGGTCTACGACGGCAATCCCCCGCGCGAGGATTTCGACTTCGACGATTTCGAGGACTAGCGCGAGCAGTTTCGCTCACGGGACCCGGCCTTTCGCCGGGTCCTGTCGTTTCAGGTCAGCGCGCTCAACACCAGCACACAGCTCAGCGTGACCACGAACGGAATCGCCATCGTCACCATGGCAATGTCCTTGTAGGCCTCGCGGTGACTCAGCCCGCAGATCGTCAGCAGCGTGATCACCGCGCCGTTGTGCGGCAGGGTGTCGAAGCCGCCGCAGGCCATCGACGCGATGCGGTGCATCAACTCCCTGGACACACCCAGATCGCTCGCGAGCTGGTTGTAGGTGTCACCCAGCGCCGCCAGAGCGATGGACAGCCCGCCGGAAGCCGAGCCGGTGATGCCGGCAAGCACGTTGATCGCGACCATTTCCGAGATCAGCGGATTGCCCGGTGACACGTTGATCACGGCGTTCTTGACCAGCACGAACGCGGACAGGCTGGCAATGGTGGTGCCGTAGCCAACTTCGGACGCGGTGTTGAACGTCGGCAGCAGCGAGCCGTTGGCCGCCGCCGTCATGGACCGGTTGAGGCGATCCCAGCTGCGGTAATGGATCACGATCACCGTCAGATTCGCGACCAGCAGCGCGACGATCATCGCCCAGAGCCCGCGCAGCCTGCCGATCTCGGTATTGCCGAACCGGTCCTCGGCGAGAAAACCCGTGTCCCAGGCCGGAATCACCCACTCCACCAGCGCGTAGTTGACCCCGATCACCAGAACGATCGGCAGGATGGCGACCCAGAAGCTCGGAGCGGCGCCATCGGGTTGCGCCGGTTCATTGCGATGATCCTCGCCGTAGCCCTCCCCGTTGGCCTTTGCTCCGCGCATCCGGCGGTTCAGCCACCAGACACCGCCGCCGAACATGCCCAGACCACCGACGATGCCCAGCACCGGTGCCGCGAAGGCCGTGGTCTCGAAGTACGGCATCGGAATCAGGTTGTGGATCTGCGCGGTGCCCGGCAGGCAGGTCATCGCGAAGGTGAACGCGCCAAGCGCGATCGTCCCGCCAATCAGCCGCTTGGGGATATCCAGTTCGCGAAACAACGCGGCGGCCAATGGATACACCGAGAACGCGACCACGAAGGCCGACACGCCGCCGTACTCCAGCACACCGCAAGCCAGCACGATGGCGGCGATGCCATGACGGGCGCCCAGCCTGCGCACGAACGTCTGCGCGATGGCGCGGGCACAGCCCGTGTCTTCCATCAGCTTTCCGAACAGGGCGCCGAGCAGGAAGATCGGAAAGTACTTGACCGCGAATCCCCCCATCGCGGTCATGAACACCTGGGTGTAGGTGCCCAGCAACGGCACGCCACCGTTGAGCACGCAGGCCAGCATCGCCAGCACGGGGGCGAGAATGATGACCGAGACGCCCCGATACGCCAGCCACATCAGCAGGATGAGCGAAAGCAGGATGCCGGCGATGCCGATCATGGAATCTCCCCCGTGTCTTGAACTCCGCGCCGTGATCGCGGCGCCGATGTCATGTCTCGGCCGGTGCTCCCGAGCTTGCCGGGCGCACCGCCACAACGACATAAGCCAACGCGCAATGGCTGTTGTTTATACATGCACTCGGTCGGCGCCCGCATGTGCCCCGACAAGGCTTTGCACTTATTATGGGCCAGATCAAATCCGCCCTCGACCGGGCACAACAAGTTCAGGAGACACCATGAGCGATCGGCTCCCCCTCTTCATCGAGGGTCGATTCGTGCAGAGCGCGAGCGACCAGAGCATCCCCGTGACCAACCCGGCCACCCAGGCGGTGCTGGTCGAGGCTCCGGCCGCGACCGTGGACGAAATGGAGCGGGCGATCGCCAGCGCGCAGGAGGCCTTCGAACAGTGGAAGCACACGCCGCCGTCCAAGCGCGCCCGGCTGTTCATGCGCTACCAGCAGCTGCTGAAGGATCACCACGACGAGCTCGGTGAAATTCTCGCCCAGGAAACCGGCAAGAACTTCGAAGACGCCAAGGGTGACGTCTGGCGCGGCATCGAGGTCGTCGAACAGATGTGCAACATCCCGTCGCTACTGATGGGCGAGACGGTCGATAACGTCGCCACCGGCGTCGACACGCACTCGCACATCCAGCCACTGGGCGTCACGCTGGCGATCACGCCGTTCAACTTCCCGGCGATGATTCCGCTGTGGTTCTTCCCGACCGCCATCGCCTGCGGCAACGCCTGCATTCTCAAGCCCAGCGAACAGGACCCGATGACGCCGAACCGGCTCGCCGAACTGTTCGTCGAGGCCGGCTTCCCGCCCGCCCTGCTCCAGGTCATCCATGGTGGCAAGGAGCAGGTGCAATACCTGATGGAACACGAGGGCATCGCCACCGTGTCCTTCGTCGGCTCCGTCCCGGTGGCCGAGCATGTCTATCGCACGGCGACGCAGCACCTCAAGCGCGCCCAGTGTTTCGCCGGCGCCAAGAACCACATGGTCGTGATGCCGGATGCCGACAAGCAGCAGGTCATCAACAATCTGGTCGGAGCCTCCGTGGGCGCTGCCGGGCAACGCTGCATGGCGATCTCCGTGGCCGTGCTCGTCGGCGATACCCGTGAATGGGTCGGCGAGATTCGCGATGCACTGTCCAAGGTTTATCCCGGACACTGGGATCAACCCGATTCGGCATACGGTCCTCTGATCTCACCGGCCGCCAAGGCGCGTGTCGAAGGTCTGATCCAGCAGGGCGTGGATGAAGGCGCCACGCTGGAACTGGACGGTCGCGGCTGCACCGTCGACGGTTACCCCGACGGCAACTGGGTCGGACCCACCGTGTTCTCCGGCGTGAAACCCGACATGAGCATCTACCGGGAGGAAATCTTCGGGCCGGTGCTGTGCATCATGGAAGCCGCCGACCTGGATGAGGCGCTGGAACTGATCGCCGACAATCCCTACGGCAACGGTACCTCGCTGTTCACCAGTTCCGGAGCCGCCGCGCGCAAGTTCGTGTCCGAGGTCAAGGTCGGCCAGGTCGGCATCAACATTCCGATTCCGGTCCCGCTGCCGTTCTTCAGCTTCACGGGTTGGCGGCGCAGCTTCTTCGGCGACCAGCATGCCTACGGCAAGCAGGCGATCCGCTTCTTCACGGAGACCAAGACCGTGACGTCGCGCTGGCCCGAGTCCGGAATGCCGTCCAGCGGCCCGAACATGTCCATCAATTTGCAGTGATGCGAGGCGTGCCGGATCAGTGGTGGGCCCGTAGTCTGATCCTGCTTGTTCTGGCGTTCGCGTACTACTGGCTCGTCGTCCAGGTCATTGGCTGGATGGCGGCGCTGGTCAAGCCCGGCTACCAGGGGCTTCCGATGTGGCTGATGTTCGTGAGGATGCATTTCGAGCATCTCGCGGCCGTGCTGGTTGCATCGCTGCCCATCTGCGTAGCAATGCTGTTGTTTGTTCGACGGCGGCGGCTCCTGAGTGCAATCGTCATCACTCTGCCTGTCGCAGCGCAGTTCGTGTTCGACGTTATTTGGGCTTACCCCACGGATCTGATGGGCGCCAAAACGTTTGAGCAGACCATGATGGACTGGCTTGCACTGGTAAACCTCGTCGGAATACCCGTGCTCGCCACAGCGCTTCTGTCACGCGTACTGCCCGTCCCAGCACCGTCGGAATCCGTCTGATGACGAAGTCGTCCTCGCTCCGCGCTTTCGTTTCGCTGCTGATGGCTTTGCCAGCAACGGCCACTGCGGAAATCATCGCCTCGGAACCGGAGGGCTTCCTCGTCCGCCACGTCACCACGGTGGATCTGCCGCCTGACGCCGCCTACCGGACGATGACCGCGGAAATCCATCGCTGGTGGAATCCGGCGCACAGCTGGTCGGGTGACGCGAACAACCTGCGCATCGATGCCCGCGCCGGTGGTTGCTGGTGCGAGACCTGGACGGTCGACGGCCAGGCGCAAAGCGTCCAGCACATGCAGGTCACGGCGGCCCGGCCGGGCGCCCTGTTCCGCGCCAGCGGCGGCCTCGGCCCGTTGCAGCAACTGGCGGTGGCCGGCTCGCAAAGCTGGACCTTCGAGCCGTCTGCTCCGACCTCGACAACCGTCACGATCGAATACGCGGTCTCCGGCTGGACGCCCGATGGGCTGGAAGGCTGGGCCGGACCGGTGGATTTCGTCATCGGCGAGCAGGTCGGACGTTACACTCGACTGATCAACACCGGGTCTGCCGACAGCGAATGAACTTCGAACTCAACGAGGACCAGCAGGCGCTGGTCGACGCCGCGCGTGACTTCTCGGTCAAGGCGCTCGCGCCCAATGCGGCGGAGTGGGACGAGCACTGCCACTTCCCCACCGACGTCATCAAGCAGGCGGCGGAGCTGGGGTTTCTCGGGCTCTACACGCCGGAGGCGGCCGGTGGCATCGGTCTGTCGCGGCTGGACTCGGTGCTGATCGTCGAGGAGCTGGCCCGCGGCTGCACGTCCACGACCGCGTACATGACCATTCACAACATGTGCGCCTGGATGCTGGGCAGCTTCGGCAACGCGTCCATCCATGAGCGCTTCGTGCACCAGATGGTCAGCGGGGAGTACCTCGCCTCGTACTGCCTGACCGAGCCGGGCAACGGTTCGGACGCGGCAAACCTCAAGACCACGGCGCGGCGCGATGGCGATCACTACGTGGTCAACGGCTCCAAATGCTTCATCTCCGGCGCGGGCTCGACGCAGGTGCTGGTGCTGATGGCACGGACCGGCGCCGATGGCCCGAAGGGCATCTCCTGCCTCGCCGTCCCCGCCGACCTGGACGGCATCAGCTACGGCAAGAAGGAAAGCAAGATGGGCTGGAATTCGCAGCCCACGCGCACGATCACCTTCGAGGATGTCCGCGTCCCGGTCGACTGTCTGGTCGGCGAGGAAGGCGAAGGCTTCAAGTTCGCGATGAAGGGACTGGACGGCGGCCGGCTGAACATCGCCACCTGCTCCATCGGCACCGCGCAGGCGGCGCTGGACGCCACGGTGGAGTACGTGAAGGGCCGCAAGCAGTTCGGCAAGGCGATCGCCGACTTCCAGGCCACGCAGTTCAAGCTTGCCGACATGCAGACGGACCTGGTCGCGTCGCGGCAGATGATCCGCCTGGCCGCCTCCAGGCTCGATGCCGGTCACCCGGAAGCGACGGCCTACTGCGCCATGGCCAAGCGCTTCGCCACCGACGCCTGCTTCGACATCTGCAACGATGCCCTGCAACTGCATGGCGGCTACGGCTATATCCGCGAGTACCCCCTGGAGCGTATGGTGCGCGACACCCGTGTCCACCAGATTCTCGAGGGCACGAACGAGATCATGCGCTTCATCCTGGGGCGCAGATTGCTGCTGGAACATGCGCTGGAGATGCTGAGATGACCGACCAATTGCAGGTATCGATCGATGGTCCCGTCGCGACCCTGACGATCAACAATCCGAAGGCCAACACCTGGACCCTGGAGTCATTGAACGCGCTGCCCGACATCATCGCGGACCTCGAGGCGGATACGTCGATTCGCGCGCTGGTGATCACCGGCGCCGGTGAAAAGTTCTTCTCGGCGGGCGCGGAGCTCACCACCTTCGCCGACGGCGATGTCGCCATCGCCAGCGAAATGGCCCGCGCCTTCGGCTTCGCGTTCGAGGCCCTGGCCGAATGCGATCTGGTCACCATCGCGGCCATCAACGGCTACGCCATGGGCGGCGGCCTGGAAGCCGCGCTAGCCTGCGACATCCGCGTGGCCGAGGCGCACGCGCAGATGGCCCTGCCGGAAGCCAGCGTCGGCCTGCTGCCCTGCGCCGGAGGCACCCAGCGCCTGCCATGGCTCGTGGGCGAAGGCTGGGCCAAGCGCATGATCCTGTGCGGCGAACGTATCGACGCCGACACCGCGCTGGACATCGGTCTGGTCGAGGAGGTCGTCGACTCCGGCGAATCGCTCGCCGTGGCCATGGAGCTGGCCGCCAAGGTCCAGGCGCAATCGCCGGGCAGCGTCGTCTCCTGCAAGCGCCTGATTCACGCCGCCGAGCGTCAGCCGCTGCAAACCGCGCTGGCGATGGAGCGAGAGGAATTCGTCGAGCTGTTCAACTCGGACGACCAGATGGAAGGCGTGACCGCGTTCCTCGAAAAGCGCAAACCCGAATGGACCAACAGCTAGGGCATTGATGACCGACCAACCCATCCTCGTCGCACAAACGGGCGGCCTCGGCCGCATCACCCTCAATGCGCCCAAGGCGCTGAATTCGCTGAGCCTGCCCATGGCCCAAGCGATGCAGCGGCAACTGGATGCCTGGGCGACCGACGACAGCGTCGCCGCGGTGTGGCTGGAGGGCGCGGGCGAAAAGGCCTTCTGCGCCGGTGGTGACATCCGCGCGATGTACGAGGCGATGACCGCGCATCCGGTGGGCGAACGCGTGCCCGGCTGCGAGTCGTTCTTCACCGAGGAATACGTGCTGGATTACACCCTCCACACCTATCCCAAGCCGGTGATCGTCTGGGGCAGCGGCATCGTCATGGGTGGCGGCATGGGGCTGATGTGCGGCGCCGCGCATCGGCTGGTCACCGAAACCTCGCGACTGGCCATGCCGGAAATCACCATCGGGCTTTATCCGGATGTCGGCGGGTCCTGGTTTCTCAACCGCATGCCCAACGGCCTCGGCCTGTTCCTCGGCCTGACCGGCGCCCAGATCAATGCCACCGATGCCATCGCGACGGGCCTGGCCGACCGCATGGTCGCCAGCACGGACCGTGACACCATCATCGAGACCCTCGGCACGGTCGATCTCGGCGCCGACCCCGAGGAAACCATTCGCTCGGTGCTGCACAACTTCGAAGCGAAGGCCCAGGACCAGCGCCCCGCCAGCCAGATCGACGCCCATCTGGGCCAGATCAGGACCCTGACCGACCACGCCCGGGTCGCAGACGTGGTCCAGGCGATCCTCGCGGTCGAGACCGACGACAAGTGGATGAGCCGGGCGCAGGCCTCGCTCGCCAAGGGTTGCCCGATGACCGCGCACCTGGTCGCCGAGCAGATCCGGCGCAGCCGCCATCTGAGCCTGGCCGACGTGTTCCGCATGGAGCTGGTGATGTCCAGCCGTTGCAGCATGGAACCCGACTTTCGCGAAGGCGTTCGCGCGTTGCTGATCGACAAGGACGGCGCGCCGAACTGGGCGCACCCATCGGTCGCGGCGGTCGATGCATCGGACATCGAGCGGCACTTCACCCCACCGTGGCCGGACAAGTCGCCGCTGGCCGATCTCGGCGCGTGACCCGGGCCATTCCGAACCACCATTGAACGGGCAAAGACCCCACCGTCAGGAGACAGCATGAGCAGCATCGCATTCATCGGCCTCGGCAACATGGGCGGCCCCATGGCCGCGAACCTGGTCAAGGCCGGCAACACCGTCCGCGCATTCGACCTGTCCGAGGCCGCCTGCCAGGCGGCACGCGATGCAGGTTGCTCCATCGCCGGATCGGCCGCCGAAGCCGCCGACGGCGCGGACGTGGTGTTCTCGATGCTGCCCTCCGGTGCCATCGTCGAATCGGTTTACCTGGGCGACAGCGGCCTGCTGAGCCAGCTGCCAACCTCGACGCTGATCATCGACAGCTCGACCATTTCCGCCGAGTCCGCCCGGACCGTCTGGGCCGCGGCGAGCGATCGCGGCATCCGCATGATCGACGCGCCGGTATCCGGCGGTGTCGCCGCCGCCACCGCCGGCACGCTGACCTTCATCTGCGGCGGGCGCGAGGCCGACATCGACGCCGCACGCCCGGTCCTCGAGGCCATGGGCAAGAACGTGCTGCGAGCCGGCGATTCCGGCGCCGGCCAGGTCGCGAAAATCTGCAACAACATGCTGCTGGCCGTGCACATGATCGGCACCGCGGAAGCGCTGGCGCTGGGCGACGCCCATGGTGTCGACCCCGCCGCGCTGTCGGAAATCATGCTCGCCAGCTCCGGCCGCAACTGGTCGCTGGAGGTCTACAACCCCTGGCCCGGTGTCATGGAAAACGCACCGGCATCGAAGGAGTACCAGGGCGGCTTCATGGTCGATCTGATGCACAAGGACCTCGGGCTGGCACTGGATGCCGCGCAGGCCGAAGGCGCCAGCACCCCGATGGGCGCGCTGGCCCGTTCGCTGTACGCATTGCACCGGCGCGCCGGCAACGGCCGGCTGGATTTCTCGTCCATCCAGTCCATGTTGCGGGAGTCCTGACGGAACGGTCATCCGCACCCGTTGTCGACTTGGAGCCCGGCCCGGGAATGGCCGGCCACATTTGTCGCACGGAGGCTTTCGATGACCCGAACGATCACCCTGATGTCCCTTTGCGCCGCCCTCGCCGCCTGCGCGGGCTCGGCCGGCGCCGCCAATTCCGTCACGCTCAATGCGGTGAGCAGCGATGGCACCGGAGACGCCCTGGGCACGGTCCGTTTCGAGGACACCGAGCACGGCCTGGTGCTGCATCCCGATCTGCGCGGACTGGCACCCGGATTCCACGGTTTTCACGTGCATGAGAATGCGAGCTGCGAGCCCGCGGAGAAGGATGGCGAAATGACCGCGGCCGCCGCGGCCGGCAGTCATTTCGATCCGAACAACACCGGCAGCCATGACACAGCCTGGGGCGACGGACACCTCGGAGATCTGCCGGGGCTTTACGTGGCATCCGATGGCTCCGCGACGCACCCGGTCCTCGCCCCGCGTCTGCGCATGGCCGACATCCAGAACCGCGCGCTGATGATCCACGCTGGCGGCGACAACTATTCCGACATGCCGAAGAAACTCGGTGGCGGCGGCGCCCGCGTGGCCTGCGGTGTCATCGCCGGCGGTTAAGCCATGGAGTCAGCCCTCTGGCTGCTCGTCCTGCCGGTCCTCGGCGCGCTGATCGCGGTTGGTTGCCTGCTGCTGATCAAGATCACCCGCCGGCGCCAGGCGACGCGCTCCGGCAACAGCAGCGATGTCGTGCCGGCCAACCCGATGTCCGCGGAGCAGGCCAGGATGATCACGCGCCGCTATGCAATCGCGGTCGGCATCGTGCTGGTGGCGCTGATCCTGGTCGCCATCTCGGCGACCTGAGCACCGGGCATCACGTCGCCACGAAACAGGCATGAAACGACAGCGGCAGCGTGCGGTTGAGCCTGGCCTGGGCAATCGGGCCGTCGGCCACGCGACGGGCATCGAAAACGCTCAGCAGTGTCCTGCCATTGCGGTAGTCCATGGCCGTCCCGATCAGCCAGCCATCGTCCCGTGTCGATGAGCCCGGACGCGGTACGAACCGGTGTTCCTCGGCCATGTGGTGGTCGCCGTACCGGTACTGCTGCGTCGAACCGGTCGTCCGGTCCACGGCCACCACGGTGTCGAGATAGTCGCTGTCGTTCGCTTGCGGCTGGGCCAGCAGATAGGTCCGCCCTCCAGCCGCCGAGAAGCGCCTGTCGAACTCCGGAAACTCCACCGGCAGCGACGATACCGTGGTGATTCGTGAACGCCCCGCGGAGTCGATCCGGAATTCGGTGAGTGCGCTGGGCGCATCGTCGTGAATCGGCTCGCCGCGCATTACGCCCTTGAATGCCGAATTGATCAGATCGCCTGACGAAGACCAGGCGCCGGCCAGGACGATGTCGCCACCCTGCTCGTAAGCATCCGCCCAGTGGAACACCATGCCCGCGGGCAGATCGACATGGCGTGGCCGCGACGGATCGTTCTTGTCGATGATCAGCAGTTTCGAGGCCTGGTCGGGCCGCCAGCGCAGGCTGTCGAAATAGGGTCCGCGCAGCTCCGACTCCAGCATCAGCGGCGCCAGCATCACCAGCAGATGGCGATCGGTCATCGTGAAACTGTGGACATAGCCCCGGTGCCCGACATCCAGTGGCGTGATCGACTGCAGCCGGCCACGGGCGTCGATGCGCCAGATCAGCACCGTGCCGCCGCCGATATAGGCAGCCGAACCGAAGTTCCAGACGCTGCCGTCGGCCTCGAACAGCGGGTGCGCGGAAAACGGCACCGCTTCGAGGCCCTCGCGCCAGGTCTTGGCGCCCCGGCTCTCCAGCGTGTCGGGGTCGACCTCCCAGGCGGACCCGCCCTCCCAGAGCGCGTAGAGGTCCCCGTCCAGCGGCATGACCGCGGTGTTGGCGGTGTTGGAACCGTCGGCATTGCGCACTGGCCGGGCATCGGGAATCTCCGTACCGGCGGCGTTGTAGAGAAACCGACCGGCCTGCTCCTCATCGACGAACTTGGTCGTGCCGATCATCCGCGCCTGGTGCGTGATGCCGGATTCTCCGATCCGCCAGGCCTGCAACAGGCCGTCGCCGTCGAACCAGTGCTGGTAGCGTTGCCCCGAGCGGTCGAACAGACCCGGCCCGTTGCGGTAAAAGCTGCCGCGCAGCGCCGCGGGCCAGTCGCCGGTGACATCCACCGCGGTCCTGGGCAACACGGTCCGGTCGACGGACTCCCAGCCGGCCAGCCAGGCGTGACGTTGCCTCGCCCGCCGAAAGGCCTGGAACGTGTCGTCCGGCCCCGTGGCGAGCGCGGACAGCGGAAACGCCTGGGCCAGGCCGGCGGCGCCGAGCGCCTTGAGAACATCGCGACGTTGCATGCCCGTCTACCGAAGGAGCAGGTCGGTGGTCAGACCACCCTCGGGAACGTCCACGGCGGCCTCGTCGAATGTCGCCTTGCGCATCACCCGCGGGTTGTTGGAGTAGCCGTAGCCCTCCTTGGGAATGCCCATGAAGTTCATGTCGAATTCCCCGTTGTCGTTCTCGTCGTGCATGACGATCACGGCATATCGACCCGGCTCCAGGTCGGCGACGACATGCTGCACACCGTCGGTGTCGGCGGGAATCAGCGCCTTGGAGACCGCCTCTCCGTCGCCATCCCAGCAGGTCGCGTCGGCGCAGACCTTCAGGAACAAATGCCCCGAAGCCTCGCGGATCTTGTCGATTCGCACGGTCAGATCAGCCGCCTGGCCAGCCAGGGGCAGCGCGAACAGCGCTGAAATCAACAGTGTTCCGGTCAGTGTTTTCATGATGCTCTCCGATGAACCGCCGCGTTGTTGCGGCCTGTGAGCATCATCCGCGACGGCCCCGTCCCGAGGCAGATGCCAACGGTCACGACCGGGGGTGCCAAAAGTCACATTCTGCGTCCGGTCGCCCCGAAGCGGCTCCGCAAGCTCCTATACTCGCCGCGTGACCGGACCATCGCGATGACATTGACCCGAGCCGACATCAAGGAACTGACCGACCCGCTCAATCTCGCGGGCGTGGGCACCTGGGTGCTGATCGCGGCCGACCAACTGCTGAGCCGGGGGCTGTTCGGCGACGCCTCACGCCTGGTGACGGCAGCGCTGCTGCTCGCCTTTCTGCTGGCATTCATCACCAGCAACCTCGCCGGCAACCGTGGCCAGGACGGACTGTCGCGGGCGCTTTGCCTGCTGATGATCCCGATCTCACTGGCCAACGCCGCGCTGACGCCCAGCGTCTCCGCACCAATCCTGCTCGTGATCACCGCGGCGATGATCGCCGGTCGCTTTCCGCTGCGCATCAGCATCCTGCTCGTCGCAGCCGCGAACCTCGTCTACTTCTTCATCTATCGCGACCTGTGGGACGCGTCGCGCCCGCTCTACCAGACCGCGCTGTTCGCCAGCTTCCAGGCGTTCGCGCTGTTCGTCGCACGCATGGGCTTCGCGGCGGAGACCGCGCGTACGGAGCTGGCTCAGGCCAATGCCCATCTACTCGCCACCCGCAGCCTGCTGGAGGCCTCCGCGCGTGATGGCGAGCGCCTGCGATTGTCCCGCGAGCTGCACGATCTGGCCGGCCATCACCTGACCGCGCTCAAGCTCACGCTGGAACTCGCCCGGCGCGTCCCGGAAGCCGAGCGCGGTCCGAAGATCGACCAGGCGCTGGCGCTGTCCAACCAGTTGCTGGACGACATTCGCGGCGTGGTCGGTCAGCTGCGCGAGCATGACGGCTTGCAGCTTGAACCCGCGCTGCGGCAACTCGCCGACGGGTTGCCCGGCGTGGGCGTCGATCTCGCGGTAGACCCGACCATCCGCATCGCCAACGCCAACGCGGCCACGGCACTGCTGCGCTGCGCCCAGGAAAGCCTGACCAACGCGGTTCGCCACGGCCATGCGCGACGGGTGCGGCTGGACCTTCAGGCCGACGATGGCGGCGTTCGCCTCACCGTGACGGACAGCGGCGCCGGAGCCCCCGCGATCGCGCCTGGCAACGGCTTGAACGGGATGCGCGAGCGCCTGCAGGCCGTCGGCGGCCGGGTCGACTGGTCCAGTC